>JBDSFP010000192.1:0-4147 GCA_039919415.1 Aquaticitalea sp.
CCAATTAAAATTTAAAGTGCAGGAACTTCAGCACTTGAAAATGCAAATCCATCCACATTTTCTATTCAACACCTTGAATACCTTATATGGATTTGCTTTGAAAAAATCTGACCAAACTCCAGAGATGATTTTAAAGCTCTCCAACCTGTTGGATTATATCCTCTATCAAACTGACAAACCCAAAGTGTCACTTATTGAGGAAGTCAATCATATCAAGGATTATATTTCTTTGGAAAAAATGCGGTTTGGAGACCGACTCAAGGTTGATTTTGAAGCTCCACTAATTCCTGAAACTACTCACATTGCACCAATGCTTTTATTGCCCTTTGTAGAAAACAGTTTCAAGCATGGAATTTTGAAAAATGGACAATTGGAAATTGATATAAGATTGAAATTAACTAATCATAACATTGATTTTTATATTGATAACACAGCAAACACTGATAACAAAGACAGTTCCGGAATTGGTCTTGAAAACATCAAAAGACGACTGGAACTTATTTATAAAAATGAATATGATTTGGATATAAAAATTGAAAATGAAAAGTTTGTTGTCCACTTAAGTTTAAAAACAAATCAAACTCTTGAAAGGTAAACCGAACATAAAATGTATCATCGTTGATGACGAAGCAATAGCTCGAGACATTATTACATCACACCTTGAAAAAATCGACCGTATCGAAGTGATGGCAAGCTGCAAAAATGCATTTGAAGCCTTTAATTATATCAATAAGCATGACATCGATTTAGTGTTTCTGGACATCAATATGCCCGAAATTACTGGGATTGCGTTTGCAAAATCCATCAATAATAGTATTAAAATCATCTTTACAACTGCCTACCGCGATTATGCGGTTGAGGGTTTTGAACTGCGAGCGGTAGATTATTTATTGAAGCCCATTTCTTTTGAACGTTTATTGAAAGCAGTGAATACCTATTTTGAGGTATTTGGGAACGAAGATAACTCCCCGAAAAGCGAAATTGATGAAAGTTCAAATTTCATGTTTGTGCGTTCAGACCGTAAAATGATAAAGATAGATTTTGACTCGATTCAATATATCGAAAGCTTTAGTGATTATTTGAAAATCCATCTTGAGAGTTCAACCGTCATCACTCGGGAAACCATTACTTCGATTGAAGCAAAATTGCCAACGGAAACGTTTATGAGAATTCATCGTTCTTATATTGTTTCATTGGCATTTATAACGTCGTTTACCAGTGAACAGGTTTCTATTAAAGAAACATCGATTCCCATTAGCCGCAGTTACAAAAATGAGGTTTTGCAGCGATTGGAGGAATACTCATAAGAAAGGGCTAATTTAATTTAATGTTCGTCCTTTGTAGGATGAGATTCCTGCCTTCGCAGGAATTGGTTAGATGTGCAATGCCTTATCATCCACAGCCAAAGCGGCTTCCTTAATGGCTTCCGTGAATGTTGGATGCGCATGCGACATTCTTGACACATCTTCGGCACTTGCTCTGTATTCCATAGCCACAACGGCTTCCGCAATCATATCGGCAGCGCGAGCGCCAATCATATGAACGCCCAATATTTCATCTGTTTTTTTATCAGCAAGGATTTTCACGAATCCGTCCAAGTCCATACTTGCACGACTTCTACCCAATGCTCGCATCGGGAACTGACCAACTTTGTATTCAACATTGGCATCTTTCAACTCTTCTTCCGTTTTACCGACCGAAGCGACTTCTGGCCACGTGTAAACGACACCTGGAATCAAATTGTAATCAATATGTGGTTTCTGACCAGCTAGAATTTCTGCCACCATCACCCCTTCCTCCGATGCTTTGTGAGCCAACATTGCGCCTTTGACCACATCTCCAATGGCGTAAATGTTTTTGGTACTAGTTTGCAAATGTTCGTTGACTTCAATTTGTCCTCTATCGGTAAGATTTACGCCTGCTGCTTCAGCATTCAAACCTTCAGTATATGGACGACGTCCGACAGACACCAAACAATAATCGCCTTTAAATACAACTTCCTCGCCCTTCTTGTTGTCCGCTTTCACGATGACTTCCTTGCCTTTGCGTTCTACAGATTTCACTTTGTGGGATGTTTCGATAGAGAATTTTGCTTTCTTGAAAACCTTGTTCAATTCTTTAGAAAGGCCAGAATCCATGGTTGGAATGATTCGGTCCATATATTCCACAATCGTAACTTCAGAACCCAAACGTCTGTAGACCTGACCTAATTCCAAACCAATTACGCCTCCTCCTATGACAACCAAGTGTTTTGGTATTTCAGTCAATTTTAAAGCTTCGGTAGAAGTTATAATGCGTTCTTTATCAATTGTAATGAATGGCAAATTTGAAGGTTTGCTTCCAGTAGCTATGATGGTGTTTTTTGCTTCGATTTCGTCGTTTTTTTCGCCTTTTATGGAAATATGTGTGGCATCCTTAAAACTTCCTATACCTGTAAAAACATCAATCTTATTTTTCTTCATCAAAAAATCGATGCCATTTGTCGTTTGGTCCACGACCGATTGTTTTCGGGCAATCATCTGTTTTAAATTCACTTTGATATCACCCGGAATATCGATGCCATGCTCTTCAAAATGTTTGACAGCATCCTCATAATGATGTGATGAATCTAACAACGCTTTACTCGGAATGCATCCAACGTTCAAACAGGTACCACCCAAAGTAGTATATTTTTCAATAATGGCGGTTTTCATTCCCAATTGCGCACAACGTATGGCTGCAACATAACCTCCGGGACCAGAACCAATAATGGCGACATCGTATGAATTCATAAAATCTTGTTTTTTGTTAAAAATCGTTTACAAAAGTACGATTTTGAATTACGAATTACGATTTTTGAGTTACGAATTCCTATTTTAAAAAACCTTATACTCAAAACCATGAACTCGAAACAATCATCCTGGAAACCCTAGCATCGTCCCCATTCCAACTGTAAACAACCAACAGCCGTAAATAGCATGCTCGATGGACACCAAAAGTGTGGACTTAGTTTTATCATAGGTCAAGGCAAAGAGAATGCCGCCCAAAAAGGTCATTAGTGTCACCAAAGGATTTTGGTAGAAAATATGCGCCAAGGAAAATACAATGGCGTTGACAAAAATAAAAAGTGACTTGCTTCTGAAAAGGGATTTGTAGCGTTGAAAATAGAGAGTCCTATAAATCAATTCCTGAGGATAGACTGAAAACGTCGCATAGGCAAACAAAATAATAACCCAGAGTTTTGGTTTTTGAAATAGGACATGGAACAAGTCCGCTTTGGCAGTAAACCACATATATAGAACAGTCAGAATCGCAATAATCACAAGTTTTATAAGCACATGTTTAAAAAAAGACTTCCATTTAAGATTGGGTGCCATTTTGAATTTATTTCCTTCGAGGTTCAACAAAACATAAATCACGTAGCCAAATCCGCAAACTGCGAGAAAGGCTTTAAGAAGAAATGAATATTCCAGGGCAAAACTCATGGGTAGCGCTATGAAAAGCAAGAAAAATTCAATCAATTTATATCGTACTGAATTCATGTGTTAGATAATGATGGCGGTGGTGTGTTTCACTTCATTGATGACGAACATGCTGTGCGTACTCCCAATATGGCTGATGGAGGTCAGTTTTTTTACCATGAATTCCCTAAAGTCTTCCATATTGGTCACAATCACTTTCAATAGATAGTCATAATCACCACTAATATGGTAACATTCCAGCACTTCTCCAAGATCGGCCACCTCTTTTTCAAATTTCATAACGTATTCCTGCGTGTGTTGCACGAGTTTGATGTGGCAGAAGGCCACGAACGCTTTGTTTGCTTTCTCTTTTTGAACCAATGCCACATATTTGGCAATGACGCCTTCTTTTTCAAGTTTTTTGATGCGTTCGTAAACGGCGGTTACAGAAAGATGTAGTTTGAGGGAAAGTTCCTTATTGGTTCGTTTGCTGTTCTGTTGAAGTAGTTCCAAAAGTTTTATGTCAATAGTGTCAAAAGTCATGGTAGAAAATTTATCAGGTTAAAATGGCAAGTTGATTAATATGCTTTATATAAATCTACTAGAATACAATTATATAGTTTTATTTTCTGAATAATATACAAAGCATTGATTTTCTATCATATTTATAGCAATTTTGGTCGATTATCTAATTAATGTAAAAAAAC
>JBDSFP010000321.1:0-7651 GCA_039919415.1 Aquaticitalea sp.
TACTAAAAATGAAGCAGAAACAAAAACAGAAGAATAAAGAATTTATTTTTTATACTTTTAAACTCCGATATGACTTATCGGAGTTTTTTTGTGCAAAATATTTTTTGCACATTCCCTTGAAAAAGGGATCTCATGATTTTAAGTAAAATATTTCCCTCTTTGCGGAAATAACAATAATAATTTAGATGAACAAAAAAGATTGTTTTTTCGTAGGCAAAATTGTCAAAAAATATAGTTTTAAAGGCGAGTTATTGGTAAAACTTGATAGCGACGAACCTGAAATATATGAAGACATGGAATCGGTTTTTATCGAATTGCGAAACAATCTCGTGCCATTTTTTATTGAATCCTCACAATTGCATAAATCGGAATTGCTGCGTGTAAAATTTGAAGATGTGGATAGCGAACTGGATGCCGATTCACTATTGAAATGTGATCTGTATTTGCCATTGGAATTTTTGCCAGAATTGGAAGATGATAAATTTTACTTCCATGAAATCATTGGCTTTACTGTGGAAGATGTAAATTTTGGCAAGGTTGGAACTGTTAAATCCATAAACGATTCCACCGCTCAAGCGTTGTTTGAAATTGACCGAGATGGCATCGAAATCTTGATACCGATGAATGATACGTTTATAAAAAAAGTGGATAAAAAGAAGAAAATCATTTTGGTTGATACTCCTGAAGGGTTGATAGAACTATATCTTCAATAAATTCCAAAAATAAAAAAGTACCAAATTCCAATTGAGTTATGGAAAACAAGAAAATTTATGATTTAGAAGAAAGAACTTATTTATTTGCTAAAGATTGCAGACTTATAATTGTTAAACTCACTAAAACAATTTCAAATAATGAAGATTCTAAACAACTTGTTCGTTCATCAGGTTCAATTGCTGCAAATTATATTGAAGCCAATGAAAAACTTGGTGAAAAGGATTTCAAATTCAGATTAAAAATCTCCAGAAAAGAAGCAAAAGAATCAGTTCTTTGGTTAAAACTATTGAGAGATTTAAATCTATCTTTTGAAACTGAACTATCAATTCTAATAAATGAAGCCGAAGAGTTACGCAAAATTCTTTCTGCGATAATCAACAAATCTTAATTGTATATCAGAATTTTGGAATTTGGAATTTAAAAATTGTTGCTTTGACAAAACCATTTCAATTTAAGGAATTTTGTGTTCATCAAGACCGATGTGCCATGAAAATTGGTACAGATTCAGTGTTGCTTGGCGCTTGGACTTCCATTGATAAAAATCCGAATTCAATTCTTGATATTGGTTCTGGAACAGGTGTAATGGCCTTAATGTTGGCACAACGAAGTTCTGCTGAACTCATTGATGCCATCGAAATTGATGACCAAGCCTACGAACAATGTGTTGCGAATTTTGAGCAATCTCCTTGGTCGAATAGACTTTTTTGCTACCACGCTTCGTTGGAAGAATTTGTAGCCGACCTGTCTGCCGACAAGTCAGGGATTGAAAACCAATATGACCTCATCATTTCCAATCCTCCTTTCTATTCGGATACTTATAAAAGTGAAAACAAACAAAGGGATTTGGCCCGCTTTGTTGATGCCATGCCATTCCGACATTTAATAGAAAGTGTTTCCAAATTGCTTTCCAATGACGGATTGTTTTCGGCCATTATTCCATTTTCCGAAGAAAAGGATTTTGTTGTTTTAGCTTCCAAAGAACATTTATTTCCCCGTCGTATTTTCCATGTTAAAGGTTCACCTTCTTCTGAAATTAAAAGAAGTTTGATTGAATTTTCATTCAAGGAAATGGAAGCGGATATTTCAGAATTGATTATTGAAACATCACGGCATCAATACACAGAAGCGTACTGTGATTTGACAAAGGATTTTTATTTGAAAATGTAATTTTTAGAGATTATTAATTGTTACTGTGATTTCTTTTGGTTCCATTTCATGATCAGATAAAAAGGAATTCCTGCCAATACCAATAAGAAACCATAAAAAACAGTAGTTTTTCCAGAACCATAAATGGCCCAAAGCGAAAATGCCATTCCCAAGCTCCCCAAAACAAAGGTTTTAATCCAATTATGAATGTGGAGTTTGTCGTTTATCAGAAGTAAAATATAGGCAGCAGCCGTGAAAAAATAAGGAATCAAGGAAGAAAAGACGGTAATTTCTACGATAATCTTGAATTGGTCAACAAGGCCTTCGGTAAAGTTCATGAGCAATACAATACTCGATAAAATAGTTCCAATTATTAGACCAGTCGCCGGAGCACCATTTTTATTTTCCTTTTTGAATATTCTAGGAAACAGACCATCCTTTGCAGTTGCCATAGGTATTTGTCCTGTTACTAATATCCACCCGTTCAAAACACCAAGGCCAGAAATAATGACTCCAATCGCCACAAAATATCCTCCGAAATTCCCAGCAATCAATTTGGCCGCTATCGCAAAAGGCGCAGCCGAGGATTTCAAAATATCTGTGGGCAAAATTCCAAACAACACAATCGTCCCCAGAATATAGGTAATCGCCGTCAATACGGATCCTATCATGGTTCCTCTTGGAATGTTGACTTCAGGATTTTCGACATTTTCAGCCGGAATGGTACCACATTCAATTCCTAAAAAAGCATATAAAGTAAGCGCAGCGACCATTGGAAACGTAGAGATATCGCTTTGACCCGTCAAATTAAATGCTGGAAAATTTTCAAAATTAATAAAGAAAACACCAACTATAATCACAAAAAACAATGGCAACAATTTTAACGCCGTAGTCACGACCTGGACCTTTCCAGACGTCTTTACACCTTTGGTATTGATCCATGTAAATAGCCACATGAGACCCAAGCCAATGCAAACTTGATAGATGGAATTGGTTTCCAATATTGGGAAAAAAAAACTTAAGGCTCCTACAACAGCAATTGAAAAAGCTCCGTTACCAACCCAACAAGAAATCCAATAGCCCCAAGCAATCAAGAATCCTATAAAATCGCCAAAAGCTTCTCGGGTGTAAGCGTAAGAGCCTCCACTCTTATTGACCACAATCTTACTCAAGTTGCTGAATATTTTAGCTAAAATAAGTGCGCCGGCAGAAGTGAATACCCAGCCTAACAAACTGATACTTCCATAAGTTGCCAAAGCGGCTGGAAGGACAAAAATTCCAACACCGATCATATTTCCTACTACCAATGAAATAGTAGTAATCAGCCCGATTTTTTGTGGTCCTGAACTCATTTTGGTCGGTTTAAAGGAAGGTATTGGATAAATGCGTAAATTAGAAGGCAGCTAAATATACAAATAATCATTCCATGTCAAACAAATTTCACATTGATTCAGACATCACCAAAGCTGAAACACTTCCCGCTACATTCTATAATGACGAAAACGTTTTTGACGATCTTAAAGGCAAGGTGTTTCTTAAATCTTGGCAATGGGTGGGAGACGAAAATTTAGTAAAACTACAACAATCGGTGTATCCATTTGTGCTGTTGGATGGGTTTTTGACAGAACCAATGGTCCTTACAAAGGATGCTAATAACTCTGTGACATGTCTCACCAATGTCTGCACACATCGTGGAAATTTGGTCGCCATTCATCCATCAAAAAGTAAAAAATTAATCTGTGGTTATCACGGAAGACGGTTTAATTTAAAAGGAGAGTTTGAACACATGCCTGAATTTGACGAAGCGAAAGACTTCCCTAGACCATGTGATAATTTGCGACAGTTCCCATTACGGAAATGGGGAAAACTTCTATTTGCAGGTCTTAATCCGTCATTTGATTTTCAGCAAGTCATTGATAAAATGAACAATCGTATCGGCTTCTTACCTTTGGAAGATTTCTCCTTTGACAGTACCATTTCAAAGGATTATTTGGTACATGCGAACTGGGCATTGTATTGTGACAATTATTTGGAAGGCTTTCATGTGCCGTTTGTACATGAAGATTTGAATGCCGTTCTGGACTATGGAAGCTATACAACGGAAATTTACGAATATTGCAACCTCCAAATTGGCTATACTGACAAGTCATCAGAAGTTTTTGATTTGCCAAAGGAACATATTGATTTTGGCAAAAATGTTGCCGCTTATTATTATTGGGTGTTCCCAAATATGATGTTCAATTTTTATCCTTGGGGACTTTCCATCAACATTGTCAAACCCTTGGATTTAAATCGAACCAAAGTATCTTTTCTTTCTTATGTTTATGATCCTTCAAAATTGAATAAAGGCGCTGCAAGCGATATCGAAAAAGTGGAACGCGAGGATGAAATTGTGGTCGAGAATGTCCAAAAAGGCGTCCGTTCTACCTTTTATAAAGCTGGGCGGTTTTCACCAACACGTGAAAAAGGTGTGCATCATTTCCACTGCTTATTGGCGAAATTTTTGAATTCATAAGAGCATAATTTCACACGGAATTATAAGTATTAAATTGTTCCCTCTAAACGATTTCGTTACTTTTGCAATTCAATTCAAACAAAAAAAATAAAGGATGAAGCCAGATTTGTTTCAAGCACCAGATTACTATAATATCGACGAACTATTGAGCGATGAGCATCGCTTGGTTCGTGACGCTGCCAGAGAATGGGTAAAGCGCGACGTATCTCCAATTATTGAAGAATATGCGCAAAAAGCGGAATTCCCAACTCAAATCATCAAAGGCTTGGCTGAAATCGGAGCTTTTGGACCTTATATTCCTGTGGAATATGGTGGTGCTGGTCTGGATCAAATTTCCTATGGCTTGATCATGCAGGAAATAGAGCGTGGCGATTCTGGTGTAAGAAGTACAGCGTCTGTTCAATCGTCTTTGGTCATGTATCCCATTTGGAAATACGGAAACGAAGAACAACGTCAAAAATATTTACCAAAATTGGCAAGTGGCGAATGGATGGGTTGCTTCGGTTTGACCGAACCTGACCATGGAAGTAATCCTGGAGGGATGACCACCAATTTTAAGGACAAAGGCGACCATTATCTATTGAATGGTGCCAAGATGTGGATATCGAACGCTCCTTTTGCACAAGTGGCCATTGTTTGGGCAAAAGATGAAAGTGGTAAAATTCATGGCTTAATTGTAGAACGTGGTATGGAAGGATTTTCAACTCCGGAAACCCATAACAAATGGTCATTGAGGGCTTCCGCAACGGGAGAACTTATTTTTGATAATGTCAAAGTTCCAAAGGAAAATCTATTACCAAATAAATCTGGTCTGGGCGCGCCCCTTGGCTGCTTGGATTCCGCTCGATATGGCATTGCTTGGGGAGCCATTGGCGCTGCAATGGATTGTTACGACACTGCATTGAGATACAGTAAGGAACGTATGCAATTTGGCAAACCTATTGGGCAGTTTCAATTGCAACAGAAGAAATTGGCTGAAATGATTACCGAAATCACGAAAGCCCAATTACTGGCTTGGCGTTTGGGTGTATTAAGAAATGAAGGGAAAGCAACCTCGCCTCAAATCTCCATGGCAAAACGCAATAATGTAGACATGGCCATCAACATCGCTCGTGAGGCTCGACAAATATTAGGCGGCATGGGAATTACCGGTGAATACTCAATTATGCGCCATTCCATGAACCTGGAAAGCGTAATCACTTATGAAGGCACACACGACATCCATTTATTGATTACGGGCATGGATATCACAGGATTGAACGCCTTCAAATAAACCTAAGGCAAATTAAATTATTTCAGAGGGGAAAAATTTTATCATTATAAACAATTTAATAAAATGCTTCCCCAAAATGGAAGCATTTTTTATTCACAAAAACTAAAAGGATTTTATAATCGTATATCTAATGGAACAGAATCAAAAAAAATGAAAAAGATAGTCTTATTATGTATTGTTAGTATCTTCACATTTGGTGCCTGTAGCAACAAAAGTGAAGAAGCTGTTACTCAAAACACCAACGAAATGAATGACAGCGCTGATGATGCAGATACTACAAAAACAAACGAAGGAACATTGAAAATTCTTGCACTCGGAGATAGTTACACCATTGGTCAAAGCGTTTGTGAAACCTGTAGATTTCCAGAACAATTAAAGGATAGCTTGATCAACGTTTTAGGAACTACGGACATTTCTCTGGACATCATTGCCCAAACCGGATGGACCACTACTAATTTGATTACAGCCATCAACACACAAAATCCAGCCTCAGACTATGACTTGGTGACCTTGTTAATTGGTGTCAACAATCAATACCAACACAAACCTTTTGAGATCTATACCAATGAATTCCCTGTCTTGATTCAGAAAGCGATAGCTTCTGCAAAAGGCGACAAGAGCAAAGTTATCGTAGTTTCAATTCCTGATTATGCCTACACGTTTTTCGGGCAGAGCAGTTCGAATCCGGTTACCATATCTACAGAATTAGATCAATACAATGCTTTTGCAAAAGCCTATTGTGTAGAGCGCGACATTACTTTTATTAACATTACAGACATCACTAGGCTGGGACTTGAACAGCCAGAATTGGTAGCATCCGACGGTCTGCATCCTTCAGAATTGGCATATTCAAAATTTGTGGAACGACTTCTGCCTCTTGCAATAGAAAAATTGCAATAGGAGTTTTTAGGTTATTCGGGAGCCAACTCCACTTCCAAACCTTCCAACTCTGGAGTGATATGAATCTGACAGCTTAAACGCGAATTCACTTTTACATAAAAGGCTTCTGAAAGCATTGCTTCTTCATCGTCCTTCATTTCAGGAAGTTCAGTATCACTTACCACATAGCATTGACATGAGGCGCACATTGCCATTCCGCCACAAATCCCAATGGTTCCTTCTGGCGCCAGCTCGTAGGAACGAACTACTTCCATAAGGTTCATCGCCATGTCAGTTGGCGCAAGCACTTCATGTGTGACGCCTAGCCTATCGGTTATTTTAATGCTGATGTCTTGTTCCATGTTTTGCGGAGACCTTTCAGGTTTTGAAAACCTAGAAGGTCTTTTGGAGGTTAATCAATTACTTTTACGACTTGTTTTGGTGCTTCTTTCCGTGTCCCATCAAATCCATCCACACCGCTGACGGTTGTATATTTCAATACATATTTCTTACCTGGATTGATAATTTGATAAGCAGCTTGACACATTAAGGTTGCTTCATGGAAACCACATAAAATCAATTTCAACTTCCCTGGGTAGGTGTTGACATCGCCAATGGCAAAAATCCCGGGAATGTTGGTCTGATAATCCAAAGCATTGTTTACGACAATGGCATTTTTTTCAATTTCCAATCCCCAATTGGCAATGGGTCCCAATTTTGGCGATAAGCCAAATAATGGAATAAAATGATCACACTCAATTTCATATTCTTTTTCAATGTGAATTTTATCTGATTCCTGAACTACGACCGCCTCTACTTTATGATGCCCTACAATATTGATCACTTCGGCTGGCGTGACCAATTTTATTTTTCCCTTATTTTTCAACTCTTGAACTTTATCAACTGAATCAAAGGCACCACGAAATTCGTTTCGTCTATGAATTAATGTGACTTCCGACGCCACATTAGCCAAAAAAATACTCCAATCCAAGGCAGAATCGCCACCTCCTGAAATAACCACACGTTTGTTTCTATAAACTTCGGGGTCTTTGATGAAATATTCGACCCCTTTATCTTCAAAATAGGAGATGTTATCAATCAAAGGTTTGCGCGGTTCAAAACTT
>JBDSFP010000336.1:0-5032 GCA_039919415.1 Aquaticitalea sp.
TTGTGCCCGGTAGCTCAAATCCAAATCTTCGGTCAAAGTGTCTCCTTCCCAGTTTCCAGCATCCAAAATACAGGACTTACGCCATACACCAGCGGTTCCGTTGAAGTTGATAAAGTGTCCTTTACTATTTCTACCGACTTGTTCCAATGTAAAATGTGCATCAAGAGCAAATGCTTGTATTTTGGTAAGAATCGAATAATTGCGGTTGATATGTCCCCAACGTGTTTGCACAACACCGATTTGTTCGTCCTTAAAATAAGGGATTGTTTTCTTTAGCCAATTTGGTTCTGGAAGAAAATCGGCATCAAAAATGGCGATGTATTCACCTTTCGCAATTTTCAAACCTTCTTTTAATGCACCAGCTTTAAAGCCACTACGGTCAGAACGACAGATGTGCGTGATGTCAAGTCCAGTTTGTTTTAATTTTTCGACATGCTCAAAAGTGGTTTTGACGGTCTCATCTGTAGAGTCGTCCAACACTTGGATTTCAAGCTTGTCTTTTGGGTAATCGATCAGTGCGATGTTTTCCAACAAACGGTCCATTACGTACATTTCGTTATAGACAGGCAATTGAATGGTCACCAAAGGAACTTCCTCTGGATTTGTAAAGTCAAAAGTTTCTGAATTATCTTCAGAATTTTTGGAGGTCAAATAATTGAACAATAAATTCAATTGAGCCAATGCGTACATGAAAATCAGTACGATAGCCACAGTGTAAACTAAAATAATTAGTGATTCTATGATCATTTTTTTATGCTATATTTAAAAATCCAACTTAAGATTTTTGCGCCTGCAAATATACTACCTTTTACGGTTCCTGATACTTTTGAGATACCAATTCTTTTTTTGTAGTGTACAGGTACTTCTATATACGATAAACACTGACGTTTAGCCTTTAATTGCATCTCCACCGTCCACCCGTAAGTTGGGTCTTGCATCCTCAGATCGAGCAATTTTTGGTATTTGATAGCGCGAAAGGGTCCTAAATCGGTAAACTTTGCACCAAAAAATAATCTCATCAATGTCGTTGCCAGCCAGTTGCCAAATATTTGCTGCGGCATCATGGCCCCTTCCTCCCTCAATTCTTTTACTCGCGCGCCAATGACAAAATCAATATCATCTTCAAGAATCGGTCGAACGATTTTGGTCAATTCTTCTGGGTAATCGCTATAATCTCCATCTAAAAATACAATAATCTCTGGTTTTATGGTCTGATTTGCAACATATTCCATGCCTTTGAGGCAAGCATTCCCATAACCCATCAAGGGTTGGGACAATATAGTTGCACCTGCTTTTCTAGCAACTTCGGAAGTATTATCGTTAGAATTATTATCCACAACAATTACTTCGTTGACGATTTTTGGAATTTCGGCAATAACAAGTGCAATGGAATCTGCTTCGTTGTAGGCTGGAATTATGACTTTGATGTTGGTCATTTGAGGTCAGATAAGCTGTTTTCCTTTTTAAATGAACTATAATCCGTCCATTCCTTGATTTTCTTTCCAGCTTTGTATTTTTCAGCTTTCACGAGTTCTTCATTTTTATATTGAAGACAATAACCATTCTTTTTGTTGTTTTTAAATTGGCATTTATAGCTGATTTTTCCAGAGTCATCATAATAGTTCCACCAATCACTTTTTTCTCCATTAACAAAATGACCTTCGCTTTCTATAGTTCCATTTTCGCTGTAAAATTGCCAATAATTTACGCTTTTCCCATTTTCAAAATTGCCTTTTTTCTGTGCGAGACCATTTTCAAAATAAAAATTCCAATAGCCTTGCATTGCACCATCTACATAAGAGCCTTCACTTGCCAGTTGTCCATTTTCATAATATGATTTCCAGTTATCTTGATAAGTACCGTTTAAAAAAAGACCTATTTTTTTGAGTTTCTCATTTTCAAAATAAAATTTCCATAAACCAGATTGCTTTCCTTCGTTGTAATAACCATCACTTTCTATATGTCCGTTATCATAATAGGTCTGCCAATATTCAGAAGGTTGTCCGTTTTTGTAATGACCTTTTTTTTCAGTAGTACCATTATTATAGTAATAATACCAAAACCCTTCTTTTTGGCCTAACTTGAAACTTCCTTGTGATTGAAGGTGGCCATTTTCATGATAAAAAACCCAATAGTTTTGCTCTTTGTTCTTTAGGAATTCGCCTTTTTTTTCTAAAGTTCCGTTGGGGAAATAGGAGATGGCATAAGCTATTTCTTTTTCAACGTCTGTCCAATGCTCCATTTTTAACGCACCATTGTCATGATAGGTTTTGTAGTGTTCAATCTGTGCGTACAGATTGAAATTTAGAAATAATAGAGTTGTTATTATTGAATATTTCATTGTAAAGCTTAAAAAAAAGTGAGTCCGGTAATAATCGTGAGCCTCTATTATCTTTTATTTTCATACAAATTATTTCCCAGATTCACATAGAGTTAAAACCTTGGATTCCTATCGAAAAAACGGAAAAGTTATTTTAAGCTCCAAAAATTTAAGGTTATAAGGAAACCAGTATGTTCAACTCCGCGAGGCTCCGCATATCCCAGTGATATAGCTTCCGTCGTTCATCAGTGAAAATGCGTGATTCCGAGACTTGGGGAATGTCAATGTTATCTCTGATTAACCAAATCCATTAAATCCACGTCGTTACCCAATAAAATGTCGTTGCTATTGATGCGACCTTGCATAGAATCGTTTTCAAGCTTCAAAACTCCTCTTGGGCAAACAGCGGCGCAAATTCCACATCCTACACAACTACTTCTGACGATGTTTTCTCCTTTCTGGGCATACGCTCTGACGTCGATGCCCATCTCGCAATAGGTCGAACAATTGCCACAAGAAATACATTGTCCACCATTAGTAGTAATTCTAAACCTTGAGAACAAACGTTGCTGAAACCCTAAAACCGCTGCCATCGGACAACCAAATCGGCACCACACGCGATTTCCGAAAATAGGATACATTCCAACTCCGATGACTCCAGAGAAAATGGACCCAATTAAAAATCCGTAGGTCTTTTTAAGAGAAGTGGCATCGAATAAAAAGACTTTATCCGTTCCGCTGAAATAATGCATTCCAATCAAAACCATAATAATCACAAAGTAACCGATTGCACCAAATTTTGCGTCTTTTGCCAATTCTTGACGCTTAAATATCATAACGAGTGCAAAAACTATCGTCAGTAATCCAGCAACACCCAACAAGAAAACATTTTTTGTGAGCCAATATTTACTTGAATCTGTTCCCAGATAGGAGTATATAACAGCTGTTGTCATCAAGGTCACGAAAACCACTACGCTGTGAACAACCCAACGTTCAATTTTCCAAGCCACTTTGGTTTTATCACTTAATTGTCTAAATGAATCTCCTGCAGTTTCAGCCAAACCGCCACAACCACAAACCCAGGAACAGTACCAGCGTTTGCCATATTTATAAGTTAAAATTGGGGTAATTACAAAAATAGAAACAATTCCAAATATCAATAATCCCAATCCTATATCACCCGCTTGAATCATGGAATCAACACGATATTGTTCGAAATTATAATAATTAAGCGGCCAGATATTTTTCAAATCATAATAAGGAAGACTGAAGGAATCTGAATTCAATCGAGCCATAAATTCTGGAATCAAAAATGCGAATGCCAACTGAAAAAACATGACAGAACCGGTTCTGATTTGTTCATATTTATTGTGGCGATATTTTAACATAAATTTATATCCAAACACCAAAATGGCGACAGTATATAATGTTCCGTAAACAAACCATTGACTTGCTCGACCACCATTTAGCAGATAACTCAAAGGATCAAATAACGCAATCAACCCTGAATTCGACTCTCCTTTTGCTGCCAATCCAAACCATTCAGCTTTAAAATAAAGGACAATATAAAAAGAGGTCAAGAGAATTCCTGTTGCCCAACCCCAAATTCCTCGCGACGAAATGGATTTGAACATAACACCATCATTTTTAATGCCTTCGTGTTTTGTGAGATAGGCGTTATTCGCGAAAATAAACGTTCCAATGGCTATCATAGCCAACGACAAGGTCAAGAATACAGGTTTGTTTGGAAAATTGACATTAAAAAAGGCTAATATCAAAATAAAAAACCCAGTGATTCCTATAGCCACTGCTATTTTTTGGGTTTTTGAAAGTGCCTCCGAATCGGGTTTGGCAAGGGACATGCTTGCGTTTAGTTTGTTGCTCATATCACACCATTTTAAATTGTTTCCAATAATTGGTTAAAATATCTGTTTCAAAGGATTTATAAAACTCAGGGTCAAAATTCGCTTCTTTCAGATGTTCCATCACATAATCAGCCGACCGTTTTTCTGTTAGCCAACGGTCAAAAATATCATGTTTCATCCGGATTCCGAACGTATTGATGCCTAAAAACTCATTGGAGCTTTCCTTATATTCAATGGTAATGCATTTGGTGTCGTCCTCGTGTTTCCAATGAAAATGGGCATTGCCTTCTTTAGGTTCAGCAAACACCCAACCATAGGTTTGATATTCGATATCAAAGAATTTGGCGGAATTGAACCAATGACCAGGTTTATATTTAATACTGTTTCCGCAAATCGTCTGTGCCACCGTTTCGCCCATCATTCTTCCAGTGTACCAGACGGCTTCAACAGGTCGCCTATTTCCAATAGGCTCACGTTGTTGTGCACAATCACCAATAGCATAAATGTTTTCGATATTGGTTTCTAGAAAACTGTTAACCAAAACGCCTTTGTCGGTTTCAATTTCGGTAGTTTTTATCATATCGATGTTTGGCGATACTCCTGGTGTCAAACCAACCAAATTACAGGTTATGACTTCTCCAGTTTCTTCAATTACAACGGCATTTGCACGACCGTTTTCATCGGAATGTATTTCCTTTAAATTGGATTTTAGGCGTAAATCAATACCATGATTTTTGATATGTCGATTGATCATCTGCGATTCGCCAATAGGCAAGACTGCGTCCCAAAAATTATCTTCACGCACCAAAAAAGTGACGGGAATTTTTCGGGTGTGCAACATTTCGGC
>JBDSFP010000157.1:0-3337 GCA_039919415.1 Aquaticitalea sp.
AGCGCAAGAGCTTGATATCAACGAAAAAACAGTCAGCACTTACAAAGCTCGTCTGTTCAAAAAGCTGAATGTGACTAATTTGGTCGACCTCATCCATCAGGCAAAACACAAGGAATTGGCCTAAGGCTTACTTCCGACCACTTTTCCGAGTTTTTTTGACAACAAGGTTTTCAATCTTAAATAATCCCTAATATCTTCCATTATTGGTAGCGTGTTGACTTCTGGCTGCGCGGTTTCGTTCTGGTATTCCACCACCTTTTGATCGATCAAAAAACATCGCAGGCTCAAAATGGTTTGTGTAACCAATTGGGAAATGGTTTCTTTCTTTTCTTTGGGAATGATATGGTTGCGCTGCCAGTCGTGCAATCTGTAACGTTCGTCATTCATCAAAATCGTGGTCACTTCATTGGCCATATCCTGATTGAGCTTTCCGATAAAATCCTTCAATTGAAAATTTTCAGCCTGATGAAGCGTATCAATAATGGAATAATATAAGGTCTTGAAATTGGCATCCGAAAATTGCATCTCATCTTCCTGAAGGTCGAGATAGATTTTTTCAAAGACTTTAGATTTGTGAACAACTGGTTCCAAGTTCAAATCGCCAGTTGTTTCATCTTCCTTTAACACCAAATCCTCAAAATTCTCGGTTTCGTTGCCATACAAAAGAAGGATTTCGATGATTTTACGCTCCAACTCATATTGGCGATTTACCTTTTTCGTTGGCTGATCTTGTCGGATGACTTCGAACGCTTTATGTTCGGATTTATAGTTTTTATTGGCTTCTTGATGCTCTTTCTTGTTGATTTGCGCCAAGGTACTAAACAACACTTCTTCACTGATATCCATAATGCGGGAGCATTCCTGTATATAAATCTCCCGTTTAATAGGATCGGGAATTTTTGCAATACTGTTGACAATCTCACGTATGGTATCCGCTTTTTTGATTGGGTCGTTGTCGGCATCTTCCACCAATAAAGAAGCCTTGAACTGTATGAAATCTTTCGAATTTTCTCCGAGATACGTGCTCAGTTCCGAAAGTGAATTCTGCCTTGCAAAACTATCCGGATCTTCCCCATTTGGAAACATTACGACTTTGACGTTCATTCCTTGTTCCAAAATCAAATCGATGCCTCGTATGGAAGCACGAATTCCGGCGGCATCGCCATCAAAAAGTACTGTGATGTTTTTGGTCAAACGGTTGACAAGCCGAATTTGCTCGGGTGTCAAAGCAGTTCCTGAAGAAGCAACGACATTTTTAATTCCAGTTTGATGAAATTGGATGACATCTGTATAACCTTCGACCAAAAAGCAATTGTCTTCTTTTGCAATGCTTTGTTTGGCATGGAACAATCCGTATAAAATTTTACTCTTGTGATAGACTTCACTTTCTATCGAATTCACATATTTTGCAGCTTTTTTATCAGAAATCAAAATCCTTCCTCCAAAACCCAAAATACGCCCACTCATACTGTGAATTGGGAACATCACACGGCCTTTAAAGCGGTCGAATTGTTTATCATCTTTTACGATAGTCAAACCCGTTTTTTCAAGAAATTCCAGTTGGTATCCCTTTTTCAAAGCTTCATCTGTAAATGCTTGCCATTCGTCCAAGGAATAGCCAAGATTGAATGTTTTGATCGTTTCATTTGTAAAACCGCGTTCCTTAAAATAACTCAAACCGATGGCTTTACCCTGATCCGTTTTATGGAGCACTTTCTGGAAATACTCATTGGCAAACTCGTTGACCAAATACAGGCTTTCTCGTTCGTTGGCTTCTTCTTTTTGCTCGTTGGTCTGCTCGGTTTCCTCTATTTCAATGTTATATTTTCTCGCCAAATATTTAATGGCCTCAGGATAGGTAAAATGCTCATGTTCCATAAGGAATGTCACGGCATTTCCGCCTTTGCCACTACTGAAATCCTTCCAGATCTGTTTAACCGGGCTGACCATAAAACTCGGCGAACGCTCATCCGTAAACGGACTCAGGCCTTTGAAGTTGCTGCCTGATTTTTTAAGATTGACAAAATCACCAATGACCTCTTCCACACGTGAGGTTTCAAAGACTTGTTCTATAGTGGATTTTGAAATCAAAAATTTCTGAATGTTAGTTTTTGTAAAAATAGTATAAACTAATTCAAGTAAAAATAATACGGATAGGATGTTTGAGTTTGTTGAAAAAATTGACGAAATTTGTTTATCTTCTCATAAGAAAAATTAAAACGATTTCATAACGGTATAATATCAGCACACTTGTTGAGAACCGTATAAGATAAATTGTGATTTTATAAACTTAATCAAAAAACTGATGAAAAAAATTATGACCATTTTTAGTTGCATCTTATTAGCAACAAATTTCTTTTGCTATGGACAAGAAGATACAGTGAACTACAGAATTGCAAATAATTTTTCTGTTGAAGGTGATGGATGGTGGGATTATCTGACTATGGACGATACTACAGGCAGATTGTTTATTTCACATGGTACCGTAACCCAAGTTGTGGACAGCCAAACTGGCAAATTGATAGGAACCATAGAAGATACAAATGGAGTACATGGAATTGCCATAGATAATGAAGGAAACAAAGCATTTATCAGCTGCGGAAGAGATTCAAGTGTTACCGTCATAAATCTCACAACTCTTGAATTTATTGTAAAAGTACCTATGACAGGGGAAAATCCCGACTCCATCTTATATGATAAATTTTCTGACAAGGTTTTTGTCTATAATGGTCGCTCATCCAATGCAACGGTCATGGATGCAAAAACAAATTCGGTGGTGGCAACCATTCCCCTCGCAGGAAAACCAGAATTTTCGGTAAGTGATGGCAATGGGAAAGTCTATGTGAACATTGAGGATGAGAGTTTGATATCAGTCATTGATTCCAAAACCCTTAAAGTTGAAAGCACTTGGTCCTTAGCACCTGGAGAAGAACCAAGTGGACTTGCCTTGGATGTAGAGACGCATCGCTTGTTTTCAGTCTGCAGCAATAAAAAGATGGTGGTTATGGATTCGCAAAACGGCAAGATAATTTCTACTCTCGACATTGGAGAAGGCAGCGACGGCTGTGCATTTGATCCCGAATTAAAACGAGCATACAGTTCCAATGGCGAAGGGACTCTGACCATAGTGCAGGAAGAAAATGCAAACAGCTTTTCTGTTTCCAATACTTTAGAGACTAAAAAAGGTGCACGCACTATTTGCATTGATAAAAAAACGCATCATATTTATTTGCCAACTGCAGAATATGGTCCTAGGCCTGAAGCGACAACAGAAAATCAACATCCACGATCACCAATAAAACCGGGGACATTTACAATTTTGGATATAGCGCAATAA
>JBDSFP010000401.1:0-4760 GCA_039919415.1 Aquaticitalea sp.
AAGTCCGGCGTGTCTACCGATTCCACCACTTGAGCATGCCAAAGGTTGAATTTGGTATGGAGCGAAAAACGGGATTCGAACCCGCGACCTCCACCTTGGCAAGGTGGCGCTCTACCAACTGAGCTATTTTCGCATTGTCAAATAATGTTATGAACGTTTTGCTTTATAGCGAGGGCAAATTTAATACATTTCTCAAAATACCAAAGCCTTTTTATCTAAAAAATTGCTTTTAATCAGGCACGCTTCTTTTTTAATAACATACGCTTGATTTCGTTCAATTTCATCAAGGCTTCAACGGGTGTTAAGGTGTCAATGTCAAGATTTACTATTTCCTCTTTAATGTTTTCCAATAGAGGATCATCCAAATTGAAAAAACTCAACTGCATATTCGTTTGCAAGGTTCTAACTTTATTGGTGAGCTCCTCACTCGAATGTGATTTTTCAAGTTGTTTTAATATTTTTTCAGCTCTGTGGATGACTTGTTGTGGCATGCCTGCCATTTTTGCCACATGGATTCCGAAACTATGCTCGCTGCCTCCTTCTACCAATTTACGCAAGAACAATACAGTATCCTTTAATTCCTTTACGGACACATTGAAATTCTTGATGCGATTAAAAGTTTCAGTCATTTCATTCAACTCGTGATAATGTGTCGCGAACAATGTTTTTGCTTTACTTGGATGTTCGTGTAGATATTCACTGATCGCCCAAGCAATGGAGATCCCATCATACGTGCTCGTGCCACGCCCAATTTCATCCAACAACACTAAACTTCTATCGGAAATATTATTCAAAATGGAAGCGGTTTCATTCATTTCGACCATAAATGTCGATTCGCCCATGGAGATATTATCGCTCGCTCCTACTCGTGTGAAAATTTTATCGGTCACGCCAATTGTAGCCGCTTCTGCAGGAACAAAACTTCCCATTTGAGCCAATAAAACTATTAACGCCGTTTGACGCAAAATGGCCGATTTTCCGGACATATTTGGCCCAGTTATTATTATGATTTGTTGGGTGTCTCTATCCAAAAATAGATCGTTTGCAATATAAGGTTCGCCAAGTGGCAATTGCTTTTCAATGACTGGATGGCGGCCGTTTTTAATATTCAAAACAAACGATTGGTCAATTTTTGGGCGTGAATAATTGTTCTCTTTTGCCAATTGAGCAAAGCCGCATAGGCAATCTAATTGCGCAACCAAAGATGAATTTTTCTGAACCTGCGGAATGAACTGTGTCATCCAACTGATCAATTCGGAGTATATACGTTGTTCTATTTCTAAAATACGTTCTTCAGCACCAAGGATTTTGGTTTCGTATTCTTTCAACTCCTCAGTGATATAACGCTCGGCATTGACGAGAGTTTGCTTACGAATCCAATCTTGTGGTATTTTATCCTTTTGAGAATGTCGCACTTCAATGAAATATCCGAAGACATTATTGGAGGAAATTTTGAGCGAAGTAATTCCTGTTCGTTCACTTTCACGCTCTAACATTTTATCCAAATAATCCTTTCCGGAAAACGCCAAACCTCGAAGATCTTTCAAGTCTGAAGAATAATCCGAAGAGATCGTATTGCCTTTAAGAATATTGACAGGAGCTTCTTCATTTATAGTATCTTTGATACGTTGACGTAACTCTTCACACAGTTCAAATGCATTTCCAATGGATTGCAAAGAGGAATTATCAGATGACGACGTCAATGCTCTTATAGGCTCAATAGCCTCCAAAGCATACTTCAATTGAACCACTTCTCGCGGACTGATTTTATTGGTCGCCACTTTAGAAATCAAGCGTTCTATATCGCCAATTTTTTTAATCTGATTTTGGATTTTGGTCAATAAAGTTGCTTCCCTCAAAAAGAAATCGACCACATCATGACGTTTTTTTATCTTTTCAATATCCACCAAGGGCAACGCTAACCAACGCTTTAGCAAACGTCCTCCCATGGGAGAATTGGTCTTATCGATGACATCAATTAAAGTGACTGCATTTTCATTGGAAGAATGATACAATTCTAAATTCTTAATCGTAAACCTGTCCATCCAGACATGCTCATTTTGTGTAATGCGTTGGATGGATGTGATATGTTGCAATTGATGATGTTGCGTTTCGCCTAAATAATGTAAAATAGCTCCCGAAGCCACAATCCCTTCATACAAATCATCAATCCCAAATCCTTTTAACGACTTGGTGTTAAAATGTTTCAATAACGTTTCTGTAGCATAATCATCCTGAAAAACCCAATCTTCCATAAAAAAATTGTGGAATTGATTCCCGAATATTTTCGTGAATTCGTTCTTTCTGGGCTTGGAAACCAACACTTCACTGGGATTGAAATTCTGAAGCAGTTTATCCACATATTCTTCATTCCCTTGCGAAATCAAAAACTCTCCCGTGGACACATCCATAAACGACACGCCTACAAATTTCTGTCCGAAATAAACCGCAGCCAAAAAGTTATTGGTTTTGGAATGCAGAATGTCATCATTCAAAGCCACTCCAGGTGTTACCAACTCCGTCACACCTCGTTTTACAATGGTTTTGGTTTGTTTTGGGTCTTCAAGTTGATCGCAGATTGCGACACGACAACCTGCTTTGACCAATTTTGGTAGATAGGTATTAATGGAATGATGTGGAAATCCTGCCAATTCGGTTTCTGTTTCACTTCCTGCCCCTCTTTTTGTTAGAATGATATCCAAAATTTTCGAAGCCCGCACAGCATCTTCGCCAAAAGTTTCGTAGAAATCGCCCACACGAAATAACAACAGCGCATCCGGATACTTTGCCTTGATGGTGTTGTATTGCTTCATTAAAGGTGTTTCCTTTTTCACTACTTTGGCCTATGGATTTGTATGTTTTAAGTCGTAAGTTTGTTACTGAATATAAGGTTTGCTAAAGTACTTATTATTTGAGGTTTTGAAAAATCGAAGCTGGATAAGTTATTTACAATTCTGATGATCTTTCAACAATTATATCGTCATTGCGAGCGAAGCATGAGCGTGGCATGAGCGTGGCAATCTCATGAATCGGAACTAAAAATTAACAGATTGCTTCGTGCCTCGCAATGACTGTAACAATAATAATTGGATTTAAATGCGCAAACTAAAAAACAGCGAACTCGACCGATTGAGTGTCGATGAATTTAAAGAAACAAAAAAAACGCCAATTATAATTGTTCTGGACAATATCCGAAGTTTGAACAATATTGGCTCTGTATTTAGAACAAGTGATGCGTTTCTGATTGAGAAAATTTATCTCTGTGGAATTACCGCAACACCTCCACACAAAGACATTCATAAAACCGCTTTGGGAAGTACCGAAACTGTTGTTTGGGAATATGTTGAAAATACGCTTGAGTTAATCCATAAACTAAAATCTGAAAAAGTTATTATTGCGTCAATTGAGCAAACAGAAAATGCGGTTATGCTAAACGATTTTACACCTCAACAAAAAACTACTTACGCCTTGGTTTTTGGTAATGAAGTGAAAGGTGTCTCGCAAAATGTAGTATCAGCTAGCGATTTAATTATTGAAATTCCTCAATTTGGGACGAAGCATTCTTTGAATATTTCTGTGAGTGTAGGTGTGGTGATTTGGGATTTATTTGCAAAAATGAATTCAAAAAGTTAATTGTCTCGCAAAGGAGCAAATTTGGAATTTGGATTTTTTTTAACTTGAAATTTGCTCAAGTATCCACAAATAATCCTCCCGATTCTCAACAAAATCCCGATTCGAGATATCAATTATGTTCACATTGAGTTGTGTTTGGTTTTTCAGAAATTCGATATAACCTGAATTGATTTTTTCTAAATAGTCGTTTTCGATATTTTGTTCAAAATCGCGACCTCGTTTTTTAATATTTTCTTGTAGTTGTTCGGTATTTTGATAGAGATAAACATACAAATCTGGCTTTGCTATATCTTTATACATTAAGTAAAACAACTTTCGATACAATTTGAATTCATCTTCGGGCAACGTGATTTTCGAGAAAATCAAGGATTTATAGATGTCATAATCGCTGACCATAAAATCCATGAACAAATCGAGCTGGGATAAATCATCACTGATTTGCTGATAACGGTCGGCTAAAAAAGACATTTCCAACGTAAAAGCATAACGCTGCGGTTCCTGGTAAAATTTAGGCAAAAACGCATTGTCCGCAAAGCGTTCCAAAATCAATTTTGCATTAAAATCGTGGGCAATTTTATACGCCAAACTCGTTTTCCCAGCGCCAATATTACCTTCTATGGCGATGTAATTGTAATTTGAAAAATGAAATTGCTTGCTCGGATTCTTCAGCCAGATATGAAATGGCTCAATCGGATTAGTGTCTTCACAAGCTTCCAAAAGTTCTGAGACCACTTTTTTTAGTGTTGGATGCTTAAGAGTGGAAGCAATATCATTCAAAGGTTTAAGTACAAATTTTCGTTCTCGCAGCTTTAAATGTGGTACTCTCAATACTTTGCTATCAATGACAAAATCCTCATAAAACAAGATGTCCAAATCAATGGTTCTGGATTCGTAACCTTTAATTGTAGTACGCACACGACCTAAATCAGTTTCTATTGAAAGCAAGGTTTTCATTGTGTCTTCGGGAGATAAAGTCGTTTCGACACCAGTACAGCAATTCAAAAAATCATCTCCTTCAAAACCCACAGCTTCTGAATTATACACTTTAGAAATGGCTTGAGTGGTCCCAATTCTTTTAAAAATAAGGTCAATAGCATCTTGTAGATGCTTCAATCTATCGCCTTTAT
>JBDSFP010000445.1:0-8721 GCA_039919415.1 Aquaticitalea sp.
AAAGGAGCTTGACGCTGCTTTTAAAAACTTGTGGCCAAATGTAACCCTAACAAAAGCCGACCAATTTTTCAAAACAGGCGTTTCCGATGATTTTTATGCCATCAATGCCGATGGCATTGTTCAAAACAAAACACAGTTATTGGCTGATAAAAAACGTCTTGAGATGCTTGAAATTTTGGACTTCAAATTCTTCGATCAAGTCATAGAAGCCTATGGAAATGTTGGGATTATCAATGGAAGACTTCAAGCTTTTTCTGAAGGAACGTATGTTGGGGAAGTTTTATACACTGCCATATTTGTTAAAGAAAATGATGTATGGCTCTATAAAAACTGGCAAGGCACTTGGTCTAAAGATTCGCCTCCTCCTCCATCTTTTGTTTCGAAGGATTAAGGTATTACATATTTGGAAGAAAATAATAAAAAAACAATTAATAACTGCATCCTTTAGACCCAAAAATGGGACTATCGGATGCGAAGCTTATAAAAATAATCCTTAAATTATAACTCTCATAAAAACAAAAGTCATGAACAAAAAAAAGCATAGCTGGAAATTCTGGGTTTCAAGAACCTTATTAGTAATTTTTGTCCTCGGCGGTTTATGGCTTACCAACCTCATTTGGTTCAAACCCTTCAATATCAGAAATTTTTATGACAAGGTTTTTGTTCAATTAGCGTTGGACAGCCCAGAACTTACCACCTCACTGGGCATTCCCCTGATTTATGATTGGTATAAAGACGATTTGGATGATATCTCGGATGCCAAACAATGGGAATCCTTCAATAAGATGAAAGAAGATTACGCCACCTTAAAGAGCTATAATTTTGAAAATCAGTCTCCCGAAAACCAACTCAACACAAAGATTTTATCATTTTATGTAAAAGGCATAATCGATGGCGAACCTTTCTTCTATCATGGATATCCTGTCAACCAAATGTTTGGCATACAAAGTGGCTTGCCAAGCATGATGGAAAGTGCACACAAACTTGAAGATGAAAGTGATATTAAAGCTTATATTTCACGTCTTTCTAAATTCGATACAAAATTTGACCAACTGATAGAAGGTCTGAAAATCAGCGAATCCAAAGGGATTGTGCCTCCAAAATTCATCATTAAATTAGTACTGAATGAAATGAACGGTTTTGTCGGTGCAGTTCCTGATAGTGTTTCAGTTGTCGATAAAAATGCCGCTCCCATTACTTCAAATATTCTCTATACAAATTTTAAAACCAAAGTTGACAAACTAACTGAAATCTCTAAGGAAGATAAAGCAAAATTCAACAAAGAAGTGGCGAACGAAATCGAAACAACCGTTTTTCCAGCCTATAAAAAGTTGATTGCCCATTATGAAAATGTCTATGGAATAGCCACCAATGATGCTGGTGTTTGGAAACTTCCAAATGGCGATGCTTTCTATCGTTATCAACTAAAACAAATGACCACATTGGATTTAGACCCAGAGGAAGTCCACCAGTTAGGACTATCAGAAGTGGCAAGAATCAAGAAAGAGATGAATGCCATCCTAGAGGCCCAAGGGTATGCGGATTCCACAAAAACCATTGGAGAAATTATCCAAAAGCTGAACACCGAGGAGCGTTTTCTATTTCCAAATACTGATAAAGGACGCGCTATGGTACTTGCGGAATACAATCGGGTTTTAACAGAAGCAAGCGCCAATCTGGACAATGCGTTCAACATTCGTCCAAAAGCCAAACTGGAAGTACAGCGCGTCCCGGGATTTAAGGAAGCTGGTCAAGCTGGCGCCTATTATAACGGACCAGCAATGGATGGATCGCGTGGTGGCGTGTTTTATGCCAATTTGAGAGATGTCCACGAAACGGTAAAATTTGGGATGAAAACATTGGCCTATCATGAAGGTATTCCTGGGCATCATTTCCAAATAGCCATCCAAAGTGAATTGAAAGGTCTTCCAATGTTTAGAACAGTCATTCCCTTTACAGCGTACGCAGAAGGTTGGGCGTTGTACGCAGAACGCTTGGCTTGGGAAGAGGGTTTTTATAAAAATGACCCATTTGGAAATCTCGGAAGATTGCAGGCAGAGATGTTCAGGTCAGTTCGTCTTGTGGTCGATACAGGTATTCATCATAAAAAATGGACACGTGAGCAAGCGATTGACTATATGGTTGAGAATACAGGTATGACCACATCCGATATCACTTCTGAAATCGAACGCTATATCGTTATGCCAGGTCAAGCTTGTGCTTACAAAATAGGAATGATGAAAATTCTGGAGCTTCGAGAAAGGGCAAAAAAAGAATTGGGCAATCGTTTTGACCTAAAGATATTTCATGATGTTGTTTTAAAAAATGGTGCCGTGCCTTTGACTATTCTGGAAGAGATTGTACAAAAATATATTGATGATACTAAAAAATGATTAAACTCTTCCGAAACATACGCAAAAATCTTTTCGCAAAAGGTAAATCAAAGAAATACTTCAAATACGCAATAACTTTATGGCAAACACACCAAAAAATACTTATATGCCTTCAAGAAATAATCAATACTTTAATCATGAGATTCGAGAAACCCGAAAAGACTTATAACACCAATTACCAACTCATCTAAAATTCCTAAACAATGAATACATCAAAAACAATACGTATGAAGACCACTAAAATTTTACTGATTCTCTTGGCAACCATGTCACTCGGCATTTCTGCATTTGCTCAAGACACCGCAAAAAACAAAAAGTTCAATGCAATGATTGAGTCAGGAATGAAAGACTGGCAAATTCCAGGATTAGCGTTTGTGGTTGTAAAAAATGGAGAAGTCATATATAAAAAAGCCTATGGTGTGAAAGATATTGATACCAAAGTGCCGGTAGATGAAGAAACGCTATTCAGTATGGCTTCCACGACAAAGGCATTTATCGCGATGTCTATTGGCATTCTTGTAGATCAAGGAAAAGTAGCTTGGGACGACAAGGTTATCGACCATCTTCCTTCGTTTCAATTGTCCGACCCCTACATTACTGCCAATGCTCGTGTGATAGATTTACTCACACATAATCTGGGTATCGGCAATGCGGATGGTTTATGGGTCATGGACAATTCCTCAACCAAAGAAACCTTAGAACGTTTTAAATATGCCAAAACTTCCTATCCACTTCGGGGCGGTTTTGAATATCAAAACATCATGTATGCGGTTGCGGGAGAGCTGATTGAAGCCATTAGTGGACAGCCTTGGACACAATTTGTGCAACAACATATTTTAACACCTTTAGGCATGTCTCGCACCATCACCACATCGACAGACATTATAAAAGCTGGCAATTACGTGACACCACATTTCAATGATTCTGAAGATGGGCTTATAAAAATTGACTATACCTTTTCCGATCAAATTGGGGCGGCTGGCATGATGTGGTCTAGCATAGACGATATCAGTAAGTATTTAAAATTTCTTGTGAACGATGGTGTCGTCAATGGCGATACATTAATCAAACCGGCTACCTTTAAGTATTTATTTGAACCTCATGCTTTCTTAACGAACAGCGGAGTGTATCCGACCAATGCATTGACAAAACCAAATTGGAATACCTACGGTCTGGGATGGTTCCAACAGGACTACCGAGGCGTCAAAATTGATTTTCATACAGGAAGTTTGCCAGGACTTGTTGCCTTGGCTGGCATCGTTCATCACGACAACATGGCTGTGTACGTCTTTGCCAACCTTGACCATGCCGAGCTCCGACATGCCATCCTATACAAAACCATCGACCTTTATGTATTCAACGATGACAGTCGCGACTGGAACAAGGAAATCTTCGAATTATATTCTGGATTTAAGGAAAAATCAAAGGAAGCAAGGAAAAAATTCGAGGAAGCACGTGTTCAAAATACGACGCCTTCATTGTCGTTAGATCAGTATGAAGGCACTTACACGAATGATTTATTGGGAAAAGCTACCGTCAGCATGGTTGAAGACCAATTGCACATAGATTTCAATCAGTTTAGTGAGTTTGAATTAACACATTGGCACTATGACACTTTTATCACCAATAAAAATTCCAAATTTCGAGAGAGAAACTTGATCAATTTCAATTTGAATGTCTCCGGAAACATCAAAGAATTCGAACTAGGGGGAGAAAAATTCACAAAACAGGAAACAAAAAAATAATAGTATTTTAGAAATGCCCATCAATTATAATATTAACCATTAAAAACAACAGATCATGAAATCAACACTAACAGCGCTTATTATTGGCCTTTTACTCGCCAGCTGCGCAAAGACACAAAAGTTTGATGTACTCATCAAGAATGGACAAATTATCGATGGTTCGGGAAAAGCTACCTACACAGCAGACATCGGAATGAATGCCGACACCATTGCCACCATTGGTAATTTACAAAAGGCAAAAGGAACATTGGAAATAGACGCTACCGGATTGGTGGTGGCACCAGGCTTTATAAACATGCTCAGCTGGGCAAATGAATCTTTGATAGAAGACGGAAAATCACAAAGTGATATACGGCAAGGTGTTACCTTGGAAGTCTTTGGAGAAGGTTGGTCAATGGGACCTTTAACAGAAGATTCAAAAAAGGCCATGAAAGATATGGGCGATGGAAACATTAAATATGACATCAGCTGGAACACCTTGGGAGAATATTTGGAATTTCTGGAACAGAAAGGTGTTGCTCCCAATGTAGCCTCATTTGTAGGTGCCACCACCTTACGCATCAACACGGTAGGGTTTGAAAATCGCACTCCAACGGCTCAAGAAATGGAGACCATGAAAGCGATGGTCAGAACATCTATGGAAGAAGGCGCCATGGGTATTGGATCATCACTGATTTATGCACCAGCATTTTATGCCAAAACAGACGAACTGATTGAAATGTGTAAAGTGGCTTCCGAATATGATGGCATGTACATTTCGCATATGCGTAGTGAAGGAAATCGATTTTTGGAAAGCTTGGATGAATTGATTGAAATCGCAGATAAGGCAAACATCAGGGCGGAAGTTTATCATTTAAAGCAAGCAGGAAAAGACAATTGGAACAAATTGGAACCTGCCATTGCAAAAATAGATTCCGCACGTTCTGCTGGATTACAAATTACCACTAATATGTATAACTATATTGCTGGAGCTACAGGGTTAGATGCCGCCATGCCGCCATGGGTACAAGAAGGAGGGCTTGAAAAATGGAGAGAACGTCTTCAAGATCCAGCCATCCGAAAAAAAGTCGCAACAGAAATGGCAACGCCAACCGACGAATGGGAAAACTTGATGTTGGGAACAGCATCTTTTGACGACATTTTATTAATCGGATTTAAGACTGACAGTTTAAAATACTTAACCGGAAAATCACTGGCAGAAGTGGCAAAAATGCGGAACACATCTCCTCAAGAAACCGCCATGGACTTGGTAATACAAGATGGCAGCCGTATTGGTACCGTTTATTTTTTGATGTCAGAAGTCAACGTGAAAAGGCAGATGGCACTACCCTATATGAGTTTTGGATCCGATGCGGATTCGTCAGCTCCCGAAGGTGTTTTTTTAGAGACAAGTAATCATCCGCGGGCTTATGGCAATGTGGCACGCTTGCTCGGAAAATATGTACGGGATGAAAAAGTGATTTCTTTAGAAGAAGCCATCCGTAAACTAACAAGTCTTCCTGCCTCCAATCTAAAAATCAAAAAAAGAGGTTTGTTGAAAGAAGGCTATTATGGCGACCTGGCAATTTTCAATGCAACTGCAATCCAAGATCACGCGACCTTTGATAAACCACAGCAATATGCCACAGGAATGGAGCATGTTTTCGTAAACGGCACCCAAGTCCTTAAAAATGGAGAGCCGACAGGCGCCTTGCCAGGAAGAGTTGTAAGAGGCCCAGGATGGAAACAAAAAGATGGTGTAAAAGGTAAGAAAGAATAATATTCATGCAGCCATTATGAATGATACCATTTATGATATAATGAAAAGTATGATTAAATTTAAAAACCATCACGTATCGTTCCTCTCCTCGGAGGAGAACAAATCCTGACTTATGATAAAACTCTTCAGAAATATCCGAAAAAACCTTCTTATGGAAAATAAAACTTCTAAATATTTCAAATATGCCATTGGCGAAATCATCCTCGTGGTCATTGGCATTTTGATTGCGTTAAGCATCAACACTTGGAACAACGATCATCAGAATAAGAAAGAATCGCACTTTCAATTATCAAAACTCAAGGACAATCTAAATGCAGACAAAGTGCAGATTAAAGCTGCCATAGCCACAGATAACAAGTACATTCAAGACCTCACATATTGTGTCAAAGTGCTATCTGGAGAAACAGCAGCATCGAAAGATGAATTTATGGAACATTTCCAAGTCATTTATAATACTACTGCTTTTAATCCGACAAGAGGTACTTTTGAAAGTCTTATTTCTTCTGGTAAAATTGAGCTGATAAACAATAAATCATTGCTCGATGATCTATTCTCGTACTACAACAACAATTCTTATGTGGCATGGGACAGCTCCATAAAAGACTATACACGAACAATTTTTGCCCCATACCTTCTAAATTTTGACCACATACCAAACAATACCAATGAAGTAGATGGACAAGGTTTTACAAAATTTGATATTTCAAAATTTTCGGTTGCATGCAAGACCATTGACGACTATAAAAAAAATCTGTTCGTCTTAAATGCACTCCGAAAGAAAATTTAATTATTGGAAGGGCAAAAATTGCAATTTATAGAATTGCGAAAAGGAATTAGTACAATTATCCATACCATTGAAAAGGAACTAAAATTATAAATTAATCGATGATAAAACTCTTCAGAAACATCCGCCAAAATCTCCTCGCAGAAGGAAAAACATCAAGATACCTAAAATATGCCATCGGCGAAATCATCCTCGTGGTCATCGGGATATTGATTGCTTTGCAGCTTAACAATTTAAAAGAGAACAAAAATGCATCAAAAAAAGAACTGGCCTTATTGGTCAACATAAAAAACGACCTTGAAGCTGACATTTACAATTTAAAGCGACAAGATTCCATATACGCAAAAAGAGAGAAGGATTCTGAACTTGGAATAGACTTATTCTACAAGGCCAAAACAATAAAAGACATAGATTCCGTAATGGGTTTGACCCTTGGGGTTTGGAGTGAATTATACATCAATCAAAACACCTATAACGAAATGATTAATTCTGGCAGTATGTACTCTATGAAGAATAAAGAATTACAGAAGAAAATAAACAAATACTATTTATTGGTTGAAGCTCGTGTAGAATATATAAGAAGTGTAAATGTCGAACAAGGTCAATTATGGGAACTGGATACAAATTTGTATCCCTTAAAACTATTAACCTCTCAAATGAAAAATCCTCGAATAGATATAAAATCAATTGACACCACTTGGATAAACAATCCAAAATCGCCTACCTATTTGTCGTTGAACAACTATCTAAACTCAAATCAGGAATCAAGCAATGTGTATCGAAGAGAAGTATTTCGACGACTTTTAATAGGAGCTGAAGCGCTTTTGGTTGACCTTGATGAAGAACTCTCATCTCGAAAAAATTGACAAATCGAAAATCGAAAACCTATGATAAAACTCTTTAGATCATCACATGAAGCTGCAAATAAGCTTTTTTGAAACCGATCTGAAAAAAAAAATATCCTGTAAAATAATAACGCCAATTTTCATATATTTATTGACCCTTCCCATTTACAAAAGCAACCTGCATTTTAAACAATCAAACTTTAATACCATGAAATCCTTTTATTTTCTCATTTTTTCTTTACTCATTTGTGCCAATAGCTTCGCACAAAAAACCCAAAAACTAGAACTTTTGGATGTCTTTAATATGGAATATGTTTCAGACCCACAAATTTCTCCCGATGGCAACCACATTATCTACGTCAGAAATTTTAAAGATGTCATGACAGACAAAAACTTGTCAAACCTTTGGATGGTAAATACAGATGGTAGCCGAAACAGACCGATTACCACAGGAAACCAAAACGATTTTTCACCAAGTTGGTCGCATGATGGAACAAGAATAGTGTTCAAATCTAACATGAAAGACGATAAAGTAAAACTCTATATGATGTGGATGGACTCTAAAGATGTATTAGCGCTTACAAATACTCAAGAAAGTGCAGGTGCCGTTTCATGGTCTTGGGACGATACCCAGTTGGCGTTTTCTATGTTTGTGCCTTCTGTAAAAAAATCCATTATAAACTTACCACAAAAACCTGAAGGCGCTAAATGGAATGCACCTCCAATTTATATAGACCAAATGAACTACAGAGGTGATGGTCAAGGCTATCTAAAAAGTGGCAACGACCAATTATTCATAATCTCAACAGATGGTGGCACACCAAGACAGATCACCTTTACTGCTGACGATTATGGAAATCCAATTTGGTCTAAAGACGGAAAATCGCTTTATTTCGGTGCCAATCTCCACGAAAACCATGAAATGGAACCTGTCGATAGCGAAATTTACCAGTTTACGATCAGCACAGCAACTATTAAACCATTAACTTCTCGAAAAGGTCCAGACAATGCTGCAGTTGTGTCGCCTGATGGAAGTAAAATTGCCTATACAGGTTTTGATGATACGTACCAAGGTTACACAGTGACCAAACTGTATGTAATGAATGTGGACGGGTCTGACAGCAAATTACTGACACAAGATTTGGACAGAGACATTTCTAACCCAATTTGGGAAGAAAATGGCAAAGGTCTTTAT
>JBDSFP010000008.1:0-2928 GCA_039919415.1 Aquaticitalea sp.
AAGTTGAATTGTATTGGTTGCTCAATGGAAAAGGTTCATTTCCTTCTATGCATTCTTCCGAACCATCATCAATTGATAAAAAAGAAACCACTTCTGGTTTTTTAAAAACTACAGATGAAAATTTACATCTTCCTTCCTCTTCAAAAGATGTATCCATAGAACGGATTGTCATTTTTTATAAAGATGGCACTTTCAAGAATTTTGAGCATTTGTAAAATAGTCGCATCTTTTTTCAAATAAGTGAGTCTTGATGATCAAGAATTTTAGTTTTAAGGTACATCCATATGGGTCCTTTTGCTAATTTTGTCAAACAGATTACACTTATGAAAATTTACGCCATACTTTTCCTTTGCATATTGTTGACGGGCTGCTACGAACAAGAACGCAACTGCGCGGATTTTAAAACCGGTAAATTTTCGTTTACATATACTTTGGATGGTATTGAAAAAACCGGAAAGTTCGTTCGTACAGATAGTTTTAACATTGATTATTATGAGAATGAAATTGATTCAGCCTCCATACGTTGGATCAATGAATGTGAATTTATTCAGACTAAACTCCATCCGAAGAGTATTTCTGAAGAGAAAGCAATTCATATGAAAATATTGAACACCACAAAGGATTCTTACACTTTTGAATACAGTCTTGCGGTACCGCCAAAAAACAAAAAGGTGCGTGTGGAGAAAGGAACTGCCCATAAAATAAAGTAAAATGATAGACTTCTTGTTTACCAGCGATGCCATTTTCGCAATCCTGACCTTGACTTTTTTGGAAATCATTTTGGGCATTGACAATATTGTGTTTATCTCCATTGCGGCTAATAAATTACCTGAACACCAACGCAGCAAGGCAACGAATATAGGTTTGCTCTTGGCAATGGTACAACGGATTGTCCTCCTGTTCTTTGTGTCTTTTTTGGTAGGGTTGCAAGACCCATTTTACACATTTGAAAGCAATTGGCTTACCACGTCCGTAAGCTGGCAAGGCATTATTTTATTGGGTGGCGGATTGTTTTTGATTTTTAAGAGTACAACGGAAATCCGTGAAAAAGTGGAAGAACCGGGACATGATGCCGACGAAGTAAAAAAGAAAAAAATAAAATCCTTGTCACAAGCTATCGTCCAGATTATGCTGATTGATTTTATTTTTTCAATTGATTCGATTTTGACAGCTGTGGGAATGACTAATGGCTTGCACCCAAACCATAACTATAATTTGATGTTGATGATTATTGCGGTGGTCATTTCCATTGGTATCATGATTGCATTTGCCAATCCGATCCGCAAGTTTATCGATGCCCATCCTAGTTTGCAGTTGTTGGGCTTGGCATTCTTGATTTTGATTGGTTTTATGCTTATTACGGAAGCAGCCCATCTTTCGGACACAGAATTCTTGGGTAATAAGGTTGGCGCGATTCCAAAAGGCTATCTTTACTTTGCGATTGCATTTTCACTGTTTGTTGAGATGCTGAACTTTAGGATTAAGAAGAAGAAAAAGTGAGTTTTAATATCTCTGAAAAAAAAATCAAAATGATAAGGAACTATAGGAATGAGTCATGGAAAGATGTCAAATTTGATGGTGCAATTTCCGAAAAGGAAAAGTTTAAGATTTCAAATTACGGTCGAATTATAAACTGTAAAGGGGAAAAGGAATTTTTGGCAACTGAATCAACGATCAACGGATACCCGAATTTGCCGTTAAGACAGCAACGAAATGGGAAATCTACCAGCAGATACGTTCACAAACTTGTGGCTGAACATTTCCTTGAACAAAAGGATGGAATTGCAGTCATTCACATGAATTACATCAAAACCGACAATCGTGTCCAAAACCTGAAATGGGCAACCCAACGGGAAAAGGAAATACATCAATTCACCAATCCCGAGTATATTACAAAACTTCGAATTGGAAAAAGAACCAATGCAAAACTGACTGAAACGAGAGTTAGGTTGCTTAAACGAAAACTGAATGACCCAAACAGAAGGACCAGACTGAAAATGATTGCAAAGCAATTTGGAATTTCCGAAATGCAACTCCATAGAATAAAAACTGGGGAAAATTGGGGTTCAGTTACTGAATAAAAATACTTTGGGACCAAAAGTATTTGTTAGAATTAAGACCTCAACCAAAGGGAAATAAACCTCAAAACAACTTCGTCTGTCCCTTTTCATCTAAAAATGCATCATCTTCATCATCAGAATCCTCGTCTTTTTGAGTTAGATTCGTGATTTCCATTGGTGGATTGTCACTTGGTTTGTTGGGTGCCTTTGGTTTAATGATTTTTTTTTCAACATCATTTTCAACTTCAACTTCAACTTCATTTTCAACTTCAATTTCATCCACCACTTCCATATCTTCTGCATGCACTTCCTCTGGTTCTTCATAAGGCAAGGATTCCAAATGACTCACTTGCTTGATTTTTTCCGTGGTAAACTGGTTGCCCAGCGCTTTGATGCCTTTGATAGTAATAAACTCCTCAAAGTTGAGTGTTTCGTTCTCTCGCTGTTCCTTGCCTCTTGTTTTGTTGAAAACCACTTCGGCAATCGGTCGCCAATCGGTGGAAACGATTTCCAATTGGGAATGTGAATGTTCGGAAATGAATATTTCCTCTTTGTTTTCATTTTCTATGAGAAAACGTTTGACGTAATAACGTTCCTTTTCACAATCATAATACAAGGCAGAAATCGGCTTCTTTGGAATCCATTTTTCCAAAACAATCATATCGTCTTCAAAACGAGCGGTCAATTCTGGCAGGATGGTTTTAACTTCCCCTTTTTGATTGATGATCAGCAATCTGTCTTCGCCACGGAACTCGCCAATCAATTCGCCGCGTTCATCGACATTCAAGCGTTGAACCGTGTCATCAAACCATATTTTTCTTGGTTTTAGTGTGGAAATGCCGTGTTCTTTCAATTCTATTTTCTTGAC
>JBDSFP010000012.1:0-2622 GCA_039919415.1 Aquaticitalea sp.
CAAACAATGACAACAGTCAATCAACAGAATTGACCGGAAGTATTTCTATTGATGGATCTGGAACAGTATTTCCAGTCTCTGAAGCCATAGCAGAAGAATTTCTACGAGTTGAACCAAAAGTAAGAGTTACCGTTGGCGAAAGTGGAACTGGTGGTGGATTTAAAAAATTCGGAGCCGGAGTAATAGACATTAGCGATGCCTCAAGAGAAATTAAAGGCGAAGAAATTGAGCTTTGTAAAGAAAATGGTATTGAGTATGTTCAATTAACGGTTGCTCTAGATGGTATCACTGTAGTAGTAAATAAAGACAACACTTGGGCAACTACCATGACAACTGATGAGTTGAAAAAATTATGGGAACCTAACAGTAAAATAACCAAATGGAACCAAATTAGAAAAGAATGGCCTAATGAAGAAATTCATTTATATGGTCCTAATACGTCTCATGGTACTTACGATTTCTTCACTGAAGTTATTATGGGAGAATCCGGTGCAAGTAGAACAGATTATAATGCAGTATCAGATTATAACGTAGCAGTTCAAGGGATTGAAAATGACAAAAATGCATTAGGATACTTTGGATTGTCATACTACGAAGAAAACAAAGATAAATTAGGAGCAGTAGGAATTGACAATGGAAATGGGGCGATTCTACCAAGTGTTGAAACAGTAGCCAATAACACCTATGCACCTTTATCACGTTCGTTATTCATATTTGTAAATAAAAAATCTGCACAAAGACCAGAGGTTAAAAAATTCGTAGAGTTTTACCTTGATAATGCCCCAGAATTGTGCAAAGAAGTTGGTTATGTACCCATGCCAAAAACCGGATACGATAAACAGAAAGAAACATTCAAGAACGCTCTTGGTGGGTTATAAAAATTTATAAATAAGTCAGATTTGCCGATAAGTTTTAGCCTTTCGGCAATTCTGGTTTTTATCAATCACTGCTAAAATCACGTGCTTTAAAATGGAACGGACTCAAATTAAATCTGATTTTCATTTTAAATATCAATTAGGATGAAATTAAAAGAAAAAATAATTGAAGCACTTTTATTTTTATGTGCATCTATTACCATACTAACAACTATAGGCATTGTTGTAATCCTATTGTATGAAAGTATTTCGTTTTTTCAAAATGTTTCAATATTTGAGTTTTTTACGGACACACAATGGACACCTTTATTTAGTGAAAAACATTTTGGTGTTTTATCTCTAATTTCAGGTACCTTTTTAACATCAGCAATAGCTGTTGCGGTCGCACTTCCTGTTGGATTAACCATTGCTATTTATTTAAATATGTATGCGCCCAAAGGTTTTAGAAAAACCTTAAAGCCAATTTTAGAAATTCTAGCCGCAATACCAACAGTAGTATACGGCTTTTTTGCATTAACAATAGTAACTCCTTTTTTACAAACTATATATCCAGATTTAGAAACATTTAATTCGCTATCTGCTGGTCTAGTAATGGGTATCATGATTATTCCATTTATTTCATCGTTAAGTGAAGATGCATTATACGCAGTGCCAAAATCGTTGAAAGAAGCTGCTTTTGGCATGGGTTCAACCCGCTTTCAAACGGCTACAAAAGTAATGGTTCCCGCGGCATCCTCTGGCATTATAGTTTCGGTAATATTAGCTATATCAAGAGCCATAGGTGAAACAATGATTGTTGCTATAGCGGCTGGTCAACAAGCGCAATTTTCGTTAGACCCAACCATTCCTACCCAAACAATCACATCTTATATTGTACAAGTTAGTATGGGAGATGCGCCCCAAGGTTCCATTGAATATAAAACAATTTTTGCTGCAGGATTAACTTTGTTTTTATTTACATTTTCGTTAAACACATTCAGTTTTTGGATAAAGAAAAAGTATCAAGAAAAATATGAATAACTTAAAAAAAAATAAAATCATCGATCTCGGATTTAAATCTTTAGGGATAGTATTCACCCTACTTGGCGTTTTAATCTTAATTATCCTAATCTATAATATTATTCGTGTAGGGTATGGTAGAATTAATTGGGATTTCTTATCCAGTTTACCATCGAGAAGACCTGAAAATGCAGGAATTTATACTGCTATTATTGGTACTTTAGACTTAATGCTGTTAACAATTATTTTTGCAATCCCTATAGGTGTTGGAGCAGGCCTTTATTTGGAAGAATACGATAAAAAATCTAAATTATCAAGACTTTTAGAAATAAACATTGCCAATTTAGCGGGGGTTCCTTCAATTATTTATGGGCTTTTAGGATTAGGAATTTTTGTTCGCTTTTTCGGATTTGGAGGCAGTATTTTATCAGGAGCATTGACGATGTCACTTTTAATATTACCCATTATCATTGTTGCCACCCGAGAAGCTATAAAGGCAGTTCCCCATTCTTTAAAGGAAGCTTCCTTTGCTTTAGGTGCTTCAAAATGGCAAACACTTAGCAAGGTAGTTCTCCCATCTTCCTTTGGGGGAATTTTAACTGGAATCATCTTATCATTATCACGAGCAATAGGAGAAACAGCGCCACTGATTGTAGTTGGTGCTATGGCCTATGTACCTTTTGTACCACATTCAGTATTTGATACATTTTCAGTTCTACCCATGCAAATTTTCACTTGGACAACACGT
>JBDSFP010000064.1:0-10229 GCA_039919415.1 Aquaticitalea sp.
GTTGCGACTTGACTGTGGCTGTGATTTTCACGGGAATGTTTGTCGCGTTTTTTATTATTGTGAGCAAATTGCCAGCCGATATTACCTTTACAAAAGCCTTGGATATTGCTGGGGCCAGTGGCAAGATGAATATCCTCGATTTTTCGTTTGATTTTGATAATCGCTATACGTTTTGGAGTGGCATTATTGGTGGCACTTTTTTGGCACTCTCCTACTTCGGGACCGACCAAAGTCAGGTGCAGCGCTATCTTTCCGGGAAATCCGTCAAGGAAATGCAAATGGGAATGATTTTCAACGGTTTGCTGAAAGTGCCAATGCAATTCTTTATCCTTTTGGTTGGTGTGATGGTGTTTGTGTTTTACCAGTTCAATAACTCACCGGTTAATTTCAATCCGGAAGCGACGGAAATGGTCATGCAGTCTTCTTACGCGGAGGATTATAAGTTGATTCAAAACAAACAAAATGACATTTTAAATTTAAAAAAGGAATCCATTAATTCTTATATCGAAACAAAAAATCAATGGGATGTGAATAAAATTGTGCAGGCCAATCGTGATGACCGAGCCAATCGTGATGCTGCACAATTGTTGATTAAAAAGGCCTCCGAGGAAACCAATATTTCAGTTGAAACCAATGATAAAGATTATGTTTTCATTCATTTCATCTTGCACAATCTTCCGAGAGGATTGATTGGCTTGTTACTCGCAGTCATTTTGAGTGCTGCCATGTCAAGTACTGCCAGCGAATTGAACGCGCTCGCTTCGACTACCACAATGGATTTATACAAACGAAGTTTCGCGCCAAACCAAGATGATACGCATTATTTAAAAGCTTCAAAATATTTTACTTTGGCTTGGGGCATTTTGGCCATCGCTATTGCTTGTGTCGCATATTTGGCGGACAATTTGATTCAATTGGTCAATATTATTGGTTCCATTTTTTATGGAAATGTACTCGGTATTTTTCTCCTGGCTTTTTTCTTTAAATTTGTAAAAGGCAATGCGGTTTTTGTCGCCGCCCTGATAACACAAATCATAGTTTTGGCAGGCTGGTGGTTCGAATGGATGCCTTTTTTATGGCTGAATGTTTTTGGCTGTGCCCTTGTAATGTCTATTGCATTTTTAATCCAATTAACGAGTAAAGCTAATGGAACAGTTACAACCTAAAACCATCAAATGGGGGATTATCGGACTGGGAAAAATTGCAAACAAATTTGCCCAGGATCTCTCCACAGTTAAACATGCTAAATTGTATGCGGTTGCATCTCGTGATTTGGAAAAAGCGAAGTCTTTTGCAAAACAATATAGCGCACCATTGTTTTATAATTCCTATGAAGAGTTGGCAAAAGACTTAAACATTGATGCCGTTTACATAGCGACACCGCATAGTTTTCATAAAGAACATACCATCTTATGTTTAAACCACAAAAAAGCGGTTTTATGTGAAAAACCCTTTGCCATGAGTCTTATGGAAGTTGAGGAAATGATTGCTGTTGCAAAAGCAAACAATGTGTTACTGATGGAAGCAATGTGGACCTATTTTCTGCCGCATTTTCAATTTGTTTTAAACGAATTAAAATCGAAACGTTGTGGAAACATCACAAAACTGGAAGCTGATTTTGGTTTCAAACCGATTGTAGATTTTAATTCAAGGGTTTTTAAAAAGGCTTTGGGTGGCGGTAGTCTTTTGGACATTGGCATCTACCCTATTTTTGCGGCCTTATCAACTATGGGAAAACCTGTGGACATCGATGCTAAAGCTACTTTTTTTGAAAATGGTGTGGATTCCTCCTGTGATATTATTTTCAATTATAATAACGGAGTGAAGGCATTCTTAAAAAGTTCGTTGCTTGAAAAAACTCCTACTGAAGCCATCTTTCATTGTGAAAAAGGTATCATAAAAATCAATTCACGATTTCAAGAACCGACGACTGTTGCTACGATTTTAAATGGTAAAGAGGAAGATTTTAATTTTGACGCTAGCACCAATGGATATAATTTTGAAATACTCCACTTCAATGAATTACTTCGCAATTATATCACAGAAAGTCCAATTATGAGTTTCGGATTTAGCAGTGATTTGATGAAAATTCTTGATGATGTGAGACAGCTTATCAATTTGGATTATGAATAAAAAACTTGAAAGGTTTCCACAACCTTTCTGGATTGATACTTAAATTTTAAACTTAAAAGTTTCAACTCAATACTTCAATCTTCAAAATTCTTACTTCTAATACTGAATATCCAATTAAATCGCTCCTCACTCTTTTAAGGAGTCTTATTTGATTGGGAAAATTTCCGGCAATACTTATGCGGTTAGACATCCCGATTGCTATAGAAATTACGGAAGAGTTTTGTATCTTTATCAAGAGCCAAGAAATTGAATTGCTAAAAGTCATGACCGATATAATTTTTATGGACTAACCCATAAGATTTCCGTTTTTTGGGGAAATAAATTTGATAAAATTCTTTTAGGAAAACCCAAATATGTCTTGTTACTGAAAATAAATTGTTTAAATCCATCAATTCCAATAAAATGAAAAAACGCACTATTTTAATCTCGTTCTTACTTGCCTATTTTTTTGTAAGCAATTTTAAGCTTCACGCACAAGACAATGTCCTTCAAGAACTTAAAGAAATTGCAATCGTAGATCAAAAAATAATGATGCCAATGCGCGATGGAATTCGTTTGGCAACTGATATCTATCGTCCAAAAACCGATAAAAAAGTGCCTATTATATTTTCGAGAACCCCTTATAATTTTAATTCTTGGAGAGATGGAGAAGAAAATACTGGAACAGCAAAAAAAGCTTTGGAAGCCGTTAAAAGAGGATATGCTTATGTTGTTCAAAATGAACGTGGCCGCTATTTTTCAGAGGGCGAATGGGATATTTTAGGCGTTCCATTAACTGATGGCTATGATGCATTTACTTGGATGAAAGATCAATCTTGGTCCAATGGTAAGATTGGGACTTTGGGTTGTTCTTCCACTGCCGAATGGCAAATGGCTGTTGCAGCTTTAGATCATCCTTCTCACGCAGCAATGGTAGCTCAAGGGTTTGGCGCTGGTGTGGGCAGGGTTGGCAAAATCAATGAACAAGGCAATTGGTATCGTGGCGGAGTTGAACAAATGTTGTTCTTTTCTTGGCTGTACGGCGTAGAGCAGGATAAATTCAAACCACGAATTCCCGCTGGAGCCACTCAAGAAGATTTAATTAGAATTTCAAGATTTTATGACCTGGCACCTGAAAATCCTGAAGTGGATATGGCCGAAGCCCTGAACCATTTACCTATTCAGGACATCCTAAAAAATATAAATGGAAAACATGAGATTTTCGATAAAATGATACGACGTAAACCCAATGATCAGGCTTGGTTCAAGGGAGGGATTTATCACGATGATATGGAAATTGGTGTCCCAAGTTTTTGGTTTGCTTCATGGTACGATGTGTCCATAACCCCAAATCTTGCCTTATTCAATCATGTTAGAAATAATGCTAAAGATGCAACTATTAGAGATAACCAATATTTGGTCATTGCACCCACTTTACATTGTAGTTATACGAGAGCAACCGAAAATACGATTGTTGGCGAACGCAGTGTTGGCGATGCAAGGCTTAACTACGATGAGCAGATCTACGCCTGGTTTGATTTATGGTTGAAAGGGGAACAAAACGATTTTAAAGAGACAACTCCGCGAGTGCAATATTATACAATGGGAAGTAACAAATGGCAAGCATCTGAAAGTTGGCCTCCCGAAAAAGCGAAATTAACCACCTATTATTTAGACAGTAATGGCGAAGCCAATAGCTTTTTTGGGGATGGAAAATTGACGACATCGGAATCAAATTCTGATAAACCAGATAGTTTCACATACGATCCTATGAAACCAGTGCCTTCTTATGGAGGGAATGTATGTTGTACCGGAAATGCAATTAAAGGAGGAGCTTTCGATCAACAACAAATGGAAACCAGAAATGATATATTGGTTTATACTACAGATGTTTTAGAAGAAGGCGTAGAGATTTCAGGTTTTATTGAATCTAAATTATATGTATCTTCAGATGCAAAAGATACGGATTTCACCATTAAACTTGTTGATGTGTATCCCGATGGGAAAGCTTATAATCTGGATGAAACCATACAGCGTGTGAGATATCGTGAAGGGTATGACAAAGAAGTGTTCATGGAGAAAGATAAGGTCTATAAAGTAGATTTGACTCCTATGTCTACAAGTAATTACTTTATGAAAGGACATCGCATACGTATTGAAATATCAAGCAGTAATTTTCCTCGTTTTGCCCGTAACTTGAATACTGGAGGAAATAATTATGACGAAAAAGAGAGTATAATCGCCCATAATAAGGTGCATCATTCTTCAAAATATCCATCGCAAATAAGACTTCCAATGATTTCAAAATAAAGTAATTTTCAATAAATCAATCGAATCAAAATGAGTTAAAAAATCTGGCCAAATATTGATCCATATTATTGTATGGATGTTTTATAAGTTTAAGGTTAAAGTGCAAAACAACCAAATTATAAAAAGCAAAAAACCCCAAAGGCAATCAAGCTCTTGGGGTTTTAAAAATTGGTATTTCTAGCGAAAACTTCTAGCTTACATCGCTCCCCATTCTTTCAGGGAATCCTTATTCATTTTGACATAGTCCATATTTCCAGCAGCTTCAGACGCAGCCAAAGATTTTTTAGCAATGTCTATCGCCCCTTTTTTGTCTCCAGCTTTCGCATAAATCAAGGATTGCTGTCTTAATTGGTAAAAGGCAGGCTTGTCGCTCATGGCGATGGCTTTGTCAATCCATTCTTTGGCTTGTTTAATGTCTTTGCCTTCTTGCAAATAATATACAGCCGACGTATAATAATCGCCAGCGTCTGGACCCTTCATCGTTTTATCGATGGCCTCAGAGACCATTTTATCCGTTGGAACATCAATTTTGACCCCAGCATAAACATTTGACCATAACATACCAAGCATTACACTATTGCTTGTCAAATCATCAAAGCTCATGGTAAAGGTTTCTATATTCAGTGGCATTGGAAACACTTCCGCAGATACTTTTGCCGCAACTTTCGAATCATCCCATTTTTCTGGATTTCCCCAGTTGGTCGCGTCAGAATAAAACATCACGTCCCAAGTTTTTTCATTTGGCGTGGCATAAAGGGCGTACTCCCCTGCTTTCAAAGTTTTTCCACCTACCATGACATCATCGCTAAAAGTGATTTTTGTATTGGCATTGGCTCCCAAGCGCCATACTTGACCATAAGGTACCAAATCTCCAAAAATGGCTCGGCCTCTCATATTTGGACGAGAGTACTCCAATGTGACATCCGTCAATCCTACTTTTTGCTCTATTTTACAAAATGGACTCGGTGCAGGTGTTTTAATTTGGGCATTTGTAGAAAAGGTCATTGCCAACACAGCAAGACATAGTATAATTTGTTTCATAATAATTGATTTTAAGATAGTTATTTATGTTATCAGTAAAATTACGGATTCTTAAGCCCTTAATTGTTAATGAAATCTTAAATAAAAATTCCAGTTTGCTAGTAACGCTTCTTAGTTAAAATAAAGACAAACATAGTCATGTTAAATTTTGTTTAATCTTTCTGTATAAATATTAAACATGTTGTACCTTTACAATATATTTAAATATCATGGCAAAAAAGAAAAACATTTCAGCAAAAGACATCATAGCATTTTACATGGATTATGTCTTGGAACATGGGGAACAACCTAAGTCTGTCTATATGTTTTCAAAAGCGAATAATTTTGAGGAGTCAAAATTCTACGATTTTTTTGGGTCGTTCGAAGCCATTGAAAAACATGTTTTCAGAGCATTTCTAAACAATACTCTGGTAGTTCTTCTTAAGAGTGAAGACTATCAAACATTTGACGCACGAAATAAATTGTTGAGCTTCTACTTTACATTTTTTGAAAATTTGACTGCAAACCGAAGTTATGTCATGTATGCGTTGAGCAAACACAAAAATAGCATGAAAGGATTGTCAGCATTATCAGAATTGAAAAAAGGATTTACCTCTTATATCGATGATTTGGATATTGAAACCTTGGATATAAAAGAAGAGCGCCTCGATAAACTACAACGTCGTGCCCTGCGAGAATCTGCTTGGTTACAATTATTATTGACCATGAAGTTTTGGATGGATGACTCGTCTGCTTCCTTTGAAAAAACAGATATTTTCATTGAGAAATCTGTGAACACAAGTTTTGATGTCCTCAATATCGCACCATTAAGAAGCATTATTGACTTTGGGAAATTCATCTTCAAAGAAAAAATGCATATGAACTAAATGAAAACCATAGATAAAATTCCAGTAACAAAAATACAACGCGCTTCAAAATTAGTTTCCACGGGTGCCAAAGTTGGCGTTAATTATCTCAAATATTATGGTGATAAATTGACCAAAACAGAAGTTGAGGCACGTTCAAAACTGAACGAGAATAATGCAGAAGACATTTATGATGGCCTAAAACAACTCAAGGGCAGCGCATTGAAAGTTGCCCAAATGTTAAGCATGGAAAAAAGTATCATGCCACAGGCTTATGTGGAGAAATTTTCGTTGGCACAATTTTCAGTTCCGCCTTTGTCTCCTCCCTTAGTGCTCAAAACCTTTAAAAATTATTTTGGCAAATTGCCAAATGAATTATATGATTCCTTCAACTCAACTTCAGTAAACGCTGCGAGCATAGGACAAGTCCATGTTGCAGAAAAAAATGGGAAAAAACTTGCTGTGAAAATCCAATACCCTGGAGTTGCCCAAAGTATTTCGTCAGATTTGGCTCTTGTTAAGCCAATTGCCATGAAAATGTTCAACATTAAAGGCAAGGATTCTGACAAATACTTTAAGGAAGTTGAAGGAAAACTCATTGAGGAAACAAATTATGTGCTGGAACTGAAACAGAGCAAAGAAATTGCAGTCGCCTGCTCCCACATTCCTAACCTTTTGTTTCCTCAATATTATGAGGAATTATCTTCTGAACGTATCATCACAATGGATTATATGGAAGGGGAGCATCTATCAGAATTTACGGCCTATAATACCAATCAGGAAGTCGCCAACAAATTGGGTCAAGCACTTTGGGATTTTTATATGTTTCAAATCCACAAGCTCAAAAAAGTCCACGCCGATCCACATCCTGGCAATTTCTTGGTGTCTAAAGCAAATAAAATTGTGGCACTCGATTTCGGTTGTATGAAAACAATTCCAGATGATTTCTATGTACCGTATTTTGAATTGGCAAAGCCAGAAAATATTACGGATAAAGGTTTTTTCAGTAAAAAATTATATGAATTGGAAATTCTTCGTGAAGATGATTCCAAAGAAGAAGCTGAATTTTTCACAGAAATGTTTCACGAACTCCTAAGTCTGTTCACACAACCATTTCATGCCGAAACCTTCGATTTTTCCGATGGGGAATTCTTCGGAAAAATCACGGAATTGGGACAACGTTACGCAAAAAGCACTGAGCTCCGTAAAATGAACGGGAACAGAGGTTCCAAACATTTTATCTATATGAACCGAACGTTTTTCGGCTTGTACAATTTGATGTTCGATTTAAAGGCTAAAGACATAAAAATCAATAATTTTAAATCGCTTTAATGCCACATTTCAGCCAAAAAGATATCAATGAGATGCATCATTTGTATCGTATCAACCTGATTAATAGTTGTTCGGGTTATAAATCGGCGAATCTTATTGGCACCAAATCGAAAAAGGGAATTTCCAACGTGGCAGTATTTAGTTCGGTGACGCATATTGGTTCAGACCCATCGATTCTTGGGTTTTTTTTGAGACCAACATCCGTCATCAGAAACACCTATGACAACATCAAGGAGACAGCTGTTTATACTATCAACCACATCCACGAAGGAATTTTAGAGGATGCGCATCATACTTCCGCAAAATATGAGACGTCCATTTCAGAATTCGATAACACGGAATTGGAAGAAGATTACAAAAATGATTTTATGGCTCCTTTCGTAAAAGGCTCTCCAGTTCAAATGGCCATGCATTACGTGGAAGAATATCACATAAAAGCAAACAATACAATTCTTTTGATTGGTGAAATCAAAAATTTGTATATTCAAGAAGGTTTGATTCAAAAAGATGGTTTCGTCAATCTTTCGGAAGGGAAAATTGCAACCGTTAATGGATTGGATGGTTACGCAATTCCCAATCTAAAAATGCGATTGGATTACCAAAGGCCGAAAAACATTTAGTCCAAAAATATATATTCCATTTTAGCAATTCATAGATTTATCGGGTTTAACTATCCGAAAGACAAAAGTGCACATGAAAATTCTCGTTACAGGTTCCACAGGTTATATAGGAAAAAGATTGATTCCAATCCTTATCAATGAAGGCCACGATGTCATTTGTGCGGTTCGCGATAAATTGAGGGTTGATAAAAACTACCTTGAAGATGAACATATTTCCGTCGCTGAAGCCGATTTCTTAAATCCAGAGACCCTACAAAACATTCCAAAAGACATTGATGTTGCGTATTATCTTATTCATTCCATGTCCAATACTTCCAAAGATTTTGAGGAGTTAGAAGCCAAATGTGCCGCAAACTTTAGAAATTATTTTGAAACTACAAATGTCAAACAAGTCATCTATTTAAGTGGAATTACGAATGATGCTTTTCTCTCAAAACATTTGCAATCTCGTAAAAACGTTGAAGAATTGTTGGTGTCAGATTTCTATGCACTAACAATTTTTAAAGCAGGAATCATTGTAGGCTCGGGCAGCTCTTCTTTCGAAATTATCCGTGATTTAGTTGAAAAATTACCGGTGATGGTGGCACCCAAATGGTTGAACACCAAAACCCAACCTTTGGCTGTAAGAGATGTGTTGTCTTTTTTATCAAGTGCCAAAGGTAGAGAGGAATTATATAATAAATCGTACGACATTTTCGGACCGGAAATCCTAACCTACAAAGAAATGTTGCTCAAATTTGCGGACATCCGGGGTTTGAAGCGGTATATTTTGACGGTTCCAGTGATGACGCCTAAATTATCTTCTTATTGGCTTTATTTTGTAACATCAACCTCCTATAAACTCGCCTCGGCTTTAGTGGAGAGTATGGGCGTCCAAATTATAGGAGAAAAAAGCAACATCAACGAACTTCTGAATGTGCAGCCCATTTCTTATCGTGAAGCAGTGGAATTAGCCTTTGAAAAAATTGAACAAAACAGTATCGTTTCCAGTTGGAAGGATTCTATGGTCAGTAGTGGTCGACTTCAAAAAAGCATTCATAAATATGTTAATGTTCCCAAATATGGTTGTTTCACGGACTATAAAGAACGAAAAGTAATTGATATGGAAACGACTGTCAATCGAATTTGGTCTATTGGCGGTTCCACAGGTTGGTATTATGGTACGTATTTATGGAAAATCAGGGGTTATATGGATAAGATATTCGGAGGTATCGGTTTAAGACGAGGCAGAACTCATGTTTCAGAATTGGACGCAGGAGATGCACTCGATTTTTGGCGTGTCATTTTCAGTGATAAAAAAGAACGAAAATTGCTCTTATATGCCGAAATGAAACTTCCTGGAGAAGCGTGGTTGGAATTTAAAATCGAAGATGGCCTTCTCAAACAAACCGCCACTTTCAGACCACGCGGTTTGGCAGGACGATTGTATTGGTACAGCGTGCTCCCATTTCATTGGTTTATTTTTAATGGGATGATCAATAAGTTGATTGAAATCAAATAGTGCAATCTTGAAAAAAGAAAATCTTCCCGAAAAGTTATGTCCGGTTTGTAAAAGACCTTTTTCATGGCGTAAAAAGTGGGAACTCAATTGGCATGACGTTAAATATTGTAGTGAAAAATGCAGGAGACAAAAAACAAAACAGCTTTAATATGGTTTAGAAATGACCTTAGGGTTAATGAGAATGTTGTTTTGGATGAAGCCTTAAAAAATGACAACAATGTCATTGCAGTATATTTTTTTGACCCTAGACATTTTGAACCTACACGCTATGGATTTAATAAAACGGAGAAGTTTCGTGCGAAGTTTTTAATTGAAACTATCACAGATTTAAAGCACAAATTATCCAAACTAAATATCACACTTCTCACCTACCGCAAAAAACCAGAATCAGTAATTCCAAGGTTGATTAAAGACATTCATATTGATGAAATTTATCTTCAAAAAGAATGGACACAAGAAGAAACAACT
>JBDSFP010000065.1:0-4845 GCA_039919415.1 Aquaticitalea sp.
CACCAATGAAGCCAAAAATTCAGGATATGACGAGGCATTGTTGCTCGATATGTATGGAAATGTGGCTGAATGTTCTGGCGCCAATATCTTCATGGAGAAAGATGGAAAACTCTTCACGCCTAAAAGAGGCAGCATCATGCCAGGCATTACGCGCTCTACAATTCTGGATATCTGTCAGGAGGAAGATATTCAAGTGGAAGAAACACATTTTAAATTGGACGAATTAAAACAAGCCGACAGCGCATTTTTTACAGGAACCGCAGCAGAAATCGTAGGATTACAATCTTTGGATGAGTATCATTTTCCTTTAGAATGGTCCCAATCACTCGGTCATAGATTAATGGATTTATACAAACAGGAAGTGCTGTGCGAAAGAAAAAGCAAACTATCCAAAGCCGTATGAAAGAATTGAATAAATACAGTAAAACAGTTACACAAGACCCGACACAACCTGCGGCACAAGCTATGTTGCATGCGATTGGCCTAACAACTGAAGATTTTTTTAAGCCAATGGTCGGTATTGCAAGTACAGGTTACGAAGGGAATCCATGTAACATGCACTTAAATGATTTGGCAAAACTGGCAAAAGAAGGCACCAAAAACGAAGATATTATTGGATTGATTTTCAACACGATTGGTGTAAGTGATGGCATTTCAATGGGAACTCCTGGAATGCGCTATTCACTACCATCTCGCGATATCATTGCAGATTCCATGGAAACTGTAGTGCAAGCTATGAGTTACGATGGCTTAATAACTGTGGTTGGTTGTGATAAAAATATGCCAGGCGCTTTAATGGCAATGATTCGATTGGATCGTCCAAGCATTTTGATATATGGTGGAACGATTGATTCTGGTTGCCACAACGGAAAAAAACTGGATGTAGTTTCTGCTTTTGAAGCTTGGGGAAGTAAAGTTGCCGGCACGATGACCGAAACCGAATTTCAAAATATCGTCGAAAAAGCTTGTCCAGGAGCAGGCGCTTGCGGAGGGATGTACACTGCAAACACAATGGCGTCCGCAATAGAAGCTTTGGGAATGACCTTACCGTTCAATTCTTCAAATCCAGCTTTGAGCGATGCCAAAAAAGAAGAATCCATTAAAGCTGGCGAAGCCATGCGTTTATTGCTAGAAAGGGATATTAAACCTTCCGATATCATCACAAGAAAGTCACTTGAAAACGCCATCCGGTTGGTAACTATTCTTGGTGGATCTACAAACGCCGTATTACATTTCTTGGCAATCGCAAGAGCAGCTCAAATCGATTTCACATTGGCAGATTTTCAAAAAATTAGCGATACCACACCGTTCCTTGCGGATTTAAAACCAAGCGGAAAATATCTGATGGAAGACGTTCATGCAGTTGGTGGAATTCCTGCTGTATTAAAATATCTTTTGAAAAAAGGAATGCTCCATGGCGATTGTTTGACAGTTACTGGAAAAACCATTGCAGAGAATTTATTGGATGTCGATGATTTAAAAGAAGGTCAGGATGTTATAAAATCAATTGAAAATCCTATCAAAAGCTCTGGTCACTTACGAATGCTTTATGGCAATTTAGCTACCGAAGGAAGCGTGGCAAAAATCACGGGAAAAGAAGGATTGTATTTTAAGGGGAAAGCCAAAGTATTTGACGGAGAGTATGCAGCTAACGATGGCATTAGAGATGGAAAAGTCGAAAAAGGCGATGTCGTGGTCATCCGATACGAAGGTCCAAAAGGTGGTCCAGGAATGCCAGAAATGCTAAAACCAACCGCCGCTATTATTGGAGCTGGTCTTGGACAGGATGTGGCTTTGATTACCGATGGTCGTTTTTCAGGTGGCACACACGGTTTTGTGGTGGGCCATATCACGCCGGAGGCTCAAGAAGGTGGAACTATCGCTATGGTAAAGGATGGCGATATCATTTCCATCGATTCAGAAACCAATACAATTTCCTTGGAAGTTTCCGAAGAAGAATTACAAAAAAGAAGACAACAATGGAAAGCACCGGCTTTAAAATTTGAACGTGGTGTACTCTATAAATATGCAAAAACCGTGTCATCGGCCTCAAAAGGATGTGTCACGGATGAATTTTAATTCCTGCGTGTCACATTGAGCTTGTCGAAATGAAAGCAGGAAATCGAAGATTCAGCGCAGCTAATCTCATGAAAGTCATTAATATGAATATAGAAACTTTAGATAAGGAAGAAAAATCCACAAAAACTGCCGAACGAATGTCTGGTAGCGAAGCTGTCATCAAATGTTTGCTTGCCGAAGGTGTGGACATTCTTTACGGATATCCGGGTGGCGCGATTATGCCAGTCTATGATGAACTTTTCAAATACCAAGACAAAATCCATCATGTGCTCACACGTCACGAACAAGGCGCTACACATGCCGCACAAGGTTATGCGAGAATTTCTGGAAAAGTCGGTGTCGCTATTGCAACTTCCGGGCCTGGAGCTACCAACCTGATTACCGGAATTGCCGATGCGCAAATCGATTCGACGCCTTTGGTTTGCATTACTGGTCAAGTGGCGTCCCATTTGTTGGGAAGTGATGCATTTCAGGAAACGGATATCATTGGAATTTCAACTCCAGTAACCAAATGGAACCATCAAATTACAAAAGCATCCGAAATACCATCTGTTTTCGCAAAAGCATTTTACATTGCTAAAAGTGGTCGTCCAGGACCTGTTTTGATTGATATAACTAAAGATGCACAGTTTGAGGAATTTGATTTTTCATATGAAAAATGCAAAGGCGTCCGCAGTTACAATCCAGTTCCAAAAACGGATTTGGATGATGTAAAAGCGGCGGCACAGTTAATCAATTCGGCCAAAAAACCGATGATTGTTTGGGGACAAGGCGTTATTTTATCTGAAGCTGAAAATGAATTGAAAGCGGTAATTGAAAAAGCGGGAATTCCTTCAGCATGGACAATTCTTGGAGCATCTGCAATCCCAACCGCTCATCCTTTGAATATTGGAATGGTGGGAATGCACGGCAATTACGCGCCCAATATGCTTACCAATGAATGCGATGTGTTGATTGCCATCGGGATGCGTTTTGACGACCGAGTTACGGGCAATTTGAATTCCTATGCCAAACAAGCGAAAATAATCCATTTCGAAATTGACCCTGCTGAAGTTGATAAAAATGTAAAAACCGATGTCGCCGTTTTGGGCGATGCCAAAGAAAGTCTTAAGCTTTTACTGCCTTTGTTGACTGCAACTTCCCATCCGGAATGGCATCATAAATTTAAGGATCTGTATGACATTGAATATGAAAAAGTCATTAAAAATGATTTGCATCCTACTAAAGAAGGTTTGACAATGGGTGAGGTTTTAAAAGAAATCAATATCCACACCAAAGGCAATGCGGCAATTGTATCGGATGTTGGACAACATCAAATGATCGCTTGCAGATATGCCGAATTCACAACCACCAGAAGCAACATAACCTCTGGAGGATTGGGAACCATGGGTTTTGCACTTCCGGCAGCAATTGGAGCAAAAATGTCCGCTCCAGAACGTGATGTGGTTGCCATCATTGGAGATGGTGGCTACCAAATGACCATTCAGGAATTGGGCACTATTTTTCAACAGAAAGTCCCTGTGAAAATTGTGGTTTTGAACAATGAATTTTTAGGAATGGTACGCCAATGGCAACAGTTGTTTTTTGACAAACGTTATGCGTCTACTGAAATGACCAATCCGGATTTTGTGGCCATTGCAAAAGGCTATTACATCGACGCCAAAAAAGTAACGCAACGCAGCGAATTAAAGGATGCGGTGGCAGAAATGATGGCTTGCGAAGGGCCGTATTTCTTGGAAGTCCGTGTAGAAAAAGAAGGTAACGTATTCCCTATGATTCCTTCAGGAGCATCGGTTTCGGATATTCGGCTGGAGTAGTTTGAAGTACAATGTACGAGGTACGAAGTTAGAAGTATAGTGCAAAGTTTTAATAGTCTAACGGGAAGAGATAAATAGATAAGAGAAAAAAGACAAGAGACAAAAGACTTATAAAATTGAAAAATCTTCAATTGAAGAACAATTTAGTCTTCGCTTTATGGTCTTTGTTCTTTATTCTAAAAAATATAAATATGAGCACAGAAACAAACACATACACAGTATCCATTTACACCGAAAACAATATCGGATTGCTCAATCGTATCTCGGCGATTTTTCAGCGGAGGCATATGAATATTGAAAGCATCAATTCGTCCATTTCAGAAATTGAAGGTGTGTCGAAATTTACAATTGTGGTCAATATCAGCGAGGAGCAAATCAAAAAAGTCATTGGTCAAATCGAAAAACAGGTAGAGGTCATTAAAGCATTTTATCATCGGGACGAGGAGACCATATACCAAGAATCCTGCTTGTTCAAAATCAAATCGGATTTGTTGTTTGATGAACGTCAAATCCAAAACATCATCAAGGAAAGCAATGCCAGAATCGTCACGGTAAACAAACAGTTTTTCGTGATTGAAAAATCAGGTAGAAAGGAAGAAATCGAATTATTATACAGAGAATTAAGTCCATTTGGAATCATGCAATTTACCCGATCGGGACGTATTGCCGTCACCAAGGACGAAATGAAAATAACACAAATGCTGCAACAGGCATTTCAACATTAAAACTTTAGAAAAATGTCAAATTATTTTAACAGATTATCATTAAGGAGTCAATTGGAGCAATTGGGAAAATGCCGATTTATGGAGGCTTCAGAATTTGAGGATGGCACGAACGAATTGATTGGTAAGAAAATCGTCATCATAGGCTGTGGTGCTCAAGGCTTGAATCAGGGCTTGAATATGCGTGATTCAGGATTGGATATTTCCTATGCGTTACGACAAGTGGC
>JBDSFP010000102.1:0-3426 GCA_039919415.1 Aquaticitalea sp.
GAAGGAAAGGGCGAAAGTATGCCAAAAGTAGATTGTGGTTCCAACTGTACGGAAGAACAATATCAGCTCAACCGAAGATCGGAATTTATCATTGTAAAAGGTGGTAAAATGACAGAACAATAATTTACTAAAATTTATATAGTATGAAATCCCATCAATAATTGATGGGATTTTTTATTATCACTCCATATACCAAATATGATTATTTCAAACCACCAAGAACCAATACAGGAAGAGCAGTATAAAAATCTCTTTTTAAAATAGTGCTATTCTCCCATAATTTGGTAAAAAACCCTCTCTTCCGCCTGACGACGCATAACATATCGGGATTATGGGACTTGTAGTGTTCCAAAACACCTTGATAGGTCGTTGGGTTATCAGAATACATTGTTTCTGACACAAGCTTCGCCAATTCAGCGTTCACATCAAAGTCGCCTTCATTATGGAATGGCGTTTTTACCAATAACAAATCTATTTTCGCCTTAAATTGTTTTTGAATGGCTTTTAAAGGAATTAAAGCTGCTTTATTCTTAACAATTGCCGATTTGAGAGCCATTAAAATATGTTCCACAGGTTTAAAAGTATATCCTTCAGGAACAATCAGGGCAGGAATATTGGTCTGTTTGATGATTTTACCGGAAGTTTCTCCCAAGAAAACCTCATCCTTGATGGATGTAGTGCGTGGCTCGATCAAAATTAAATCGATATCGGCAGCATGGCACACCAGCTCCAAAGTATCTATGAGTTTGCCCTTAAACGTTTTTACAATGACCTCAACGCCCTTGGTGTTCACCTTGGCAACATGAGATCTTAAAAATACCAAGCTTTCGCGTTCTAAAATATGGTCTACTTTAACAATAGTGCCAGCCTTTGTATAAACATTGAAGATTTGAATGACATATATTTTGGCGTCAAATTCTTTAGCAAAATCCACAGCATATTGCAAATGGCTCACCGCATTCTTAGACGAACCAACAGGAACTAAAATATTCTTCATCTTAAAAATTTAAAACTAAATTTACATAAAGTATATGCAAAAATACACATTTATATGATTCGGAAAGCCACAAATTCAGATATTGATAAGGTAATAGAAGTCACAAAACAATGTGCTCAGTATTTGATTGACAAAAGTATTTTTCAATGGAATGAACACTATCCAAATCGGAGGACTTTCGAAACTGACGTACTTCGTGATGAATTATATGTATTAGTAAAAAATAATTCAATCCTGGGATGTGTTGTAATTTCTACATTTATGGATGAAATTTATATTCCTGTAAAATGGTTGACACCAAATAAGAACAATTATTACATTCATCGTTTGGCGGTTCATCCGAATTATCAGCGTAAGGGATTCGCTCGACAAATTATGGATTATGCAGAAATCTTAAGTAAAGAAAAAAATCAAACATCCATTCGATTGGACACCTTTTCACAGAACAAAAGAAACCAAATGTTTTATGAGCAACGCGGTTACAAGCGTTTGGACTCCATATATTTTCCTAAACAAAGTGAATTCCCTTTTTATTGCTATGAGCTAATCTTGTGAAAATCTGCTACATTTGTCAACATAAAAATGATTCAAATGAATTTTATGGAATTTTTAAGTGGCAATGGGTTGTTCTTGCTTCTTGCTATTGTGCTAATCGTAGTCTATTTCTACAATCGAAGGAAGAACAAATAATCTATCGCGTCTTCAGCCAGCCAGTAATGCTCAATCGTTCAGCATTGACAGGTTTTACCTCATGCTCAATGATTTGGCTTTCAAATATCACGACGCGTCCAGGAAAAGGGTAAATGACTTTTTCGGTCTCCTCTACCTGATCTTTCAAATACAGCACCAATTCGCCGCCATTTTCTGGTAACCAACCGTGTTCATTGAGATAACACACAAACGAAAGTTTACGTCTATCATCATTTTGAAAGGTATCGATATGGCGTTTATAAAAAGTGCCAGTTGGATATAAAGCGTAGTGAAATTCCTTGTGCAAAATCCCTAAAAAACAAGTTTTGTTCAGATATTCGACCAAGTCATTTATTTTATCAAAGAATAATGATTCCGCCTCATTTGTCTTGAGTTCATCAATCCATAAAATGCTATCTCCTCGGATTGATTTAATGATGATTTCATTTATACAATTACCAATGGCTGCTTTCTTAAAGTCATTCCTTTCATGTTTTTTGAGAAGAGATTGTCTTAAAACCAATACTTCGTTAGACGAAAAAAAATCCTCAACGATGGCATACTTCTGGGAAATAATGGCTGTAATGATGCTTTCGTACAATGGATTCTCAACAAATGCATTATCTTCAAAAAGCTGATTCATAGTAAGTTTTGCCTGAAAAATTGCACGAATGTAATCTAAAAACCGTTTCCATTTACAAAAAGAATATCTTTGTAGCGGAAAAATTACAGGAATATGAGCACCATTCGCATCACAAAACAGTTTTCTTTTGAAACAGGACACGCCTTGTATGGCTATGATGGCAAGTGCAAAAACGTCCATGGGCACAGTTATAAGTTATCAGTAACGGTTATTGGAAATCCAATTATGGATATCGAAAATGTGAAATTTGGAATGGTCATCGACTTTGGCGATTTAAAGAAAATCGTGAAGTCTGAAATTGTAGACGTCTTTGACCACGCCACTGTTTTCAACAAAAATACGCCACATGTGGAATTGGCAAAAGAATTGGCAGACAGAGGTCACAATGTGCTTTTAGTTGATTATCAACCGACTAGTGAAATGATGGTGGTAGATTTTGCAGCGAAAATAAAAAAATATCTGCCTGATACTGTAAAATTGCATGCTTTAAAACTCCAAGAAACTGATACCAGTTTTGCGGAATGGTACGCAAGTGATAACTAATATTTGATTGTATTTATCAACCAAAAAAACGTATGAACATTCCAGCAGGAAAAAAAATATACTTTTCTTCAGATAATCATCTAGGAGCGCCAACGTCTGAATTATCTAAACCTCGTGAACAGAAATTTGTCGCTTGGTTGGATGACATCAAGAAAGATGCTGCTGCCATTTTTTTGTTGGGTGATTTATTCGATTTTTGGTTTGAGTACAAAACGGTTGTTCCAAAAGGTTTTACACGTACTCTTGGGAAATTGGCAGAAATAACAGATTCTGGAATTCCCATTTACTATTTTGTAGGCAATCACGATTTGTGGATGCATGGCTATTTTGAGGAGGAATTGAATATTCCTGTTTTTCATCAACCTAAAGTATATACATTTAATAATAAAACTTTTTTTATTGGTCATGGCGATGGCTTGGGTCCCAATGACAAAGGCTACAAGCGAATGAAGAAAGTGTTTACCAATCCATTGTCAAAATGGTTTTTCAGGTGGTTACATCCCGATTTTGGCGTTAAACTGGCGCAATATATGAGCGTGAAAAACAAATTGAT
>JBDSFP010000176.1:0-11547 GCA_039919415.1 Aquaticitalea sp.
AGTTGCATATCCTTTATTTCTTAAAAGGTTTCTCCACGCAACTTTAAAATAATTCCTGATCATGATTGTTCGATTTTTGATTGATGAGTTGCGTTACACTAATACATTTTCTGTGACTTTTTGTCCGTCCAACATGCGAATGATTCGATGACTATATTTGGCGTCATGTTCACTGTGAGTCACCATGATAATGGTTGTACCAGCTGCGTTGAGTTCCGTAAGTAAATCCATGACCTCATTGCCATTGCTACTGTCCAAATTACCGGTTGGCTCATCGGCAAGAATCAATTTTGGATTGTTTACCACTGCTCTCGCCACGGCCACCCTTTGCTGTTGACCTCCAGAAAGTTGTTGTGGAAAGTGGTTTCTCCGGTGCATGATCTGCATTTTTTCAAGAACTTCCTCCACACGTTTTTTTCTATCCGCTGGTTTGACGCCTGTGTAAATAAGAGGCAGTTCCACATTTTCAAACACTGTCAATTCGTCAATAAGATTGAAGCTTTGAAATACAAAACCGATATTGTGCTTGCGAAGGTTGGCTCGTTTTCGTTCATTAAAATGGGCCACTTCAATATCGTTGAACATAAAACTACCTCCATCTGGGTCGTCCAACAAACCTATGATATTGAGTAAGGTAGACTTGCCACATCCTGACGGGCCCATAACTGCGACAAACTCACCATCCTTGACTTCAAAGGTCAGTTTGTTCAATGCTACTGTTTGCACTTCTTCGGTGCGGTAATACTTTTCTAAATCCGTTATTTTTATCATTTTTTAAAATTTAATTCTTTAATACTAGTTCTTGTATGTCTCCGTAATTACTGTAGCTGGAGGTGATGACTTTATCACCTACTTTTAAGCCTTGAAGGACCTCATAATATTCGGTGTTTTGACTTCCTAATTGAATATCCACTCTATAGGCACTATTGCCATCATCACTTATTTTGAAAATCCAGTTGCCACCTGTTTGTTGAAAAAATCCTCCTTTGGGAATCAAAAGTGCTTGCTTCTCTTCACTCAATGCCACTCTTATCTGAAGTGTCTGACCTCTTCTAATACCTTCGGGAACGTTGCCTTCAAATTGCATATCAACTTGAAATCTTCCATTGGCCACTTGAGTATAGACCTTTTTGATGACCAGTTTGTAATCTTTATTGTTAAAGGTAAAAGAGCCAGTTTGACCCATGTAAATTCTGGAAATATAATGCTCGTCCACATCCACTCTTACTTTAAATCCGCTTAGCACATCAATTTGGCCCAATCGCTCACCTTTGTTCTTGGATTCGCCTATTTCAGCATCCAAAGAAGTCAATTGACCATCAACAGGAGCACGGACAATCAGGTCTCCCACTTTTTTGCGCATCAATTCCAAGGCACTTGATGTTCTGGCATAAGAACTTTGTTCCTGACCCGCAACTTGTTTTACGGCAATTGAATCCTGCTCCAATATTTGTTTTGCCAATGCCATGCGCTGTTTTTGGTAATTGTAATTGTTTTCAGCCTCCAATACATCTTGTTTTCCTATGGCTTTTTGATCGTATAATTTTGTATTCAATTTGTACTTCCTATTGGCTTCAATGAACGCATTCTCAACATCGGTCATCTGGTTCAATCTGTTGATGGTATTCTGTCTGGCCGCCGTTTGGGAGATTTGCATTTGGGTCAACAAATTATAAACAGACGTTTCCTGATTTACCAAACTCAACTCCAAATCCGTATTGGAAAGCCGAAGTATTGGTTCTCCTTGTTTCATTATGGCTCCATCTTCTACTAACTTTTCTTCAACTCTTCCTCCTTCCAAGGCATCCAAATAAATCGTTGTTATGGGCAACACAATCCCGTTGACCGGAATATTCTCTTGGAAAACTCCATTGTCGGCCGTACTTATAGTGATGCGTTCAGTTTCTACATTCAATTTTGAATTTCCACCGATGTTGGTAAATGCAAAGACAATTAATATGACTATAAAAATTCCACCTCCTATTTTAAGGATGGTTGATTTGCTAAAACGTTTCTTTTCTATTGGGATATCCATGATTCAATTTTAAAATCAACTACATTAGAGACAGAAGTGTGCCAATATTTTACATGCTTGATTTGTAATTAGTTACACACATATTATGAGATTGAAGTGTTCGGGAATGAAACACCTACTGTCCGAAAACGATACACTTTTTAAGCATTAATTTTTTGTGTCCATCATTTTTTATAAGAGCCTTAAAATATTGTAATATTGTAAGTATGCTGTTAAAAAACGCCACCATATTAGTTGTTGACGATGATGCCGATGTCCTTACGGCCATGCGACTATTGCTTAAAACTGTGGCGAAAGAAGTGGTCACAGAGCTAAATTCGAATAACCTATTATCTTTAATTACTCAAAAAAAGTTTGACATTGTGGTTCTCGATATGAATTTCAATGGATTGATTAATACAGGGAACGAAGGCATTTTTTGGTTAAAAAAAATAAAGGACACCGATAAAAACATTGACGTTATTCTGTTCACGGCTTATGGCGACATTGACCTTGCCATAAAATCCTTGAAGGAAGGTGCTTCAGATTTTCTAATAAAACCTTGGAAGAACGAAAAGTTGATTCAGGCAATTACAGAAGTAGTGTCAAAAAAAAGTGTCCAAAAGGAAAAACTTTGGAAACCCATAGTTGAAAATGATAAAATCATTGGTGAAAGCGAGGCTATGAACGATGTGTTCATGAAAATAAAGAAGGTGGCACCAACCGATGCCAATATCCTTATTTTGGGTGAAAACGGTACAGGAAAAGACCTCATAGCCAAAGCCATCCATGTCAATTCCTTACGAAAAGACAAACCTTTTGTAAAAGTGGATGTTGGCTCATTGACCTCTACATTGTTTGAAGCTGAATTGTTCGGTCATAAAAAAGGGGCGTTTACAGATGCCAAAGAAGAACGCAAAGGCCGTTTTGAAACAGCTCAAGGCGGAACGCTTTTTTTGGACGAAATTGGAAATATCAGTTTGCAACAACAGGCGAGATTGCTTACAGTACTACAGAATAGATATATTACACCACTTGGTTCAAATCAGGAAATCCCCATTGACATACGTTTGATATGCGCTACGAATCTTGGTTTGAATCATCTTGCTGATGAGAATCGATTTAGAAAAGATCTGATTTATCGTATCAATACAGTAGAAATCACTATTCCCCCTTTAAGAGTTCGAAATGGTGATATCACACTTCTGGCAAAGCACTTTGTGGAGTTGTACGCCGAAAAATATTTTAAGCAAGAATTCCAATTGGATGAAAGATTGCTAAAAAAACTCAAGAACCATTCATTCCCAGGTAATGTTAGGGAACTTCAATATGCTCTGGAAAGAGCAGTGATTATGGCTGAAGGCAACACATTGAGTGCAGATGATCTTATTTTTTCACCTTTGGAAAAACATCAACGAACTTCAGATGAGAATAATTTGAATCTGGAAGAGGTTGAGAAAAGTACCATTTTGAAAGTGATTGAGAAAAACAAGGGAAATATATCCAAATCCGCTAAAGAATTGGGTATTACGAGAACTGCACTTTACCGAAGAATGAATAAGTATGGCTTATAAAAAATACAAATCGGCCTTAACTTTAAGGATTGTAGCCTTATTTCTGTCGTTAACTGCATTGGCTTACGGTATTGAAATTGGGAACCACTATGGAATCGCCGCCTCATCACTATTAACAGTCATTCTAATTTATCTACTGAATAAATTTCTCGTTAGAAGATTTGTTGAAATGGACGATTTTTTTGAATCGGTGAAATATCGTGATTTTTCAAGATGGTTTAATGATAAGACCGGACCAAATGATATTAAAGAGCTTCACAAAGGTTTTAATAATGTCATCAAAACCATCAAGCAAATAAACAGTGAAAAGGAAGCGCAGCATCAATATCTTCAGAAAATCCTAGAAATGGTCGATACTGCTATTATTGCTTATAACACTGCTTCGGGTGAGGTTTTATTGATGAATACTGCCTTTAAGGAATTACTGAACGTGCCATCATTTAAGAGAGTAAGTTTTTTGGAAATGCGAAAACCAGAAATCTACCAAGAAATATTTGAAGTCAATCACAACGATTCGGATACCATAACACTGAACAATGGAACTGAAAAGACAATAACTCTTATTTCCAGCACAATTTTTACTATTGACGAAACGTATTATAAATTGATTGCCATACAAAACATTGACGAAACCATCGACCAAACCGAATCGGAAGCTTGGAAAAAATTATTGAGTGTGATGACCCATGAAATCATGAATTCCATAGCGCCCATTTCGTCCTTGGCAGAAACGCTTCAAGACCATGTGAGATTGTCCTTGTCAAATCCTCAAGATCACCAATTGGATATTGATGATTTGGATGCTGGTATTGAAAGCATCAAAAAAAGAAGTGAAGGCTTGATGATGTTTGCCAAAACCTACAGAAGTCTTCATAAAATCACACAACTGAACCTTAATACAGTTTCTGTGTATAAGCTATTTGAGAATATTAAAAATTTGATGCTTCCATCATTGAACAACAAATCCATTGAATTGACATTCAATTTAGAAAATCCTGATTTGCTGATTGATATCGATGCTTATTTAATCGAACAAGTATTGATAAATCTTATTTTAAATGCAATCGAAGCTAGTGAAGGACAAAAAAATATAAAGATATCGGTTGGAGCCTCCCAAAACACCAAAGGAAATACCGTTATACAGGTATCTGATAATGGCAGTGGGATTCCCGAAGAAATTATCGATAAAGTATTTGTGCCGTTTTTTACCACCAAAAAAACCGGAAGCGGAGTTGGTTTAAGTTTAGCCAAACAAATCATGTTGCTTCACAAAGGAAAAATTAAAATCAATAGTAAGGAGGGAAAAGGAACTGTAATTAGCTTGATTTTTTAAATTTCAAAAAAAAAATCTCGACTTATTTCTATATCGGGATTTAGTTTTCTGTTGGCCTACTAGGGCTTCCCGCAAAAAAGCGGGATAGACTTCTCGCCTAACATCTTTTCATTTCAAAAAAAAGTCCCGATTATTTTCATAATCTGGACTTCATATTTAGTTGGCCTACTAGGGCTCGAACCTAGACTCTCCTGGACCAAAACCAGGCGTGTTGCCAGTTACACCATAGGCCAATCTCTAAATGAGGGCATGCTGCCGTTTTTAGGCAGGTGCAAATTTAGAACAAAGTTTGATTTGCACAAACATTTTTTGCATAAAATCATTGTTGTTTTTCAAATTGATATGTAGTCTCTATGGTACAACCAGCAAGTCATTAATACAATTTTTACCAATATATTGCCACGCTGCGGTAGTATGTCTTTAGGCATCTAATAATGGTAAAAAATAGAATACGAGAAAAGTTAAGTCCTGTAGCGACGACATATATATAATTTATAGTGGGGGTATAGTTTCAACTTTATCAACAATATTCAAATAAAATAACTTCAATTCCCTTAACGTTTATATAAAATTGACCAGAGCTTATTTTTTATTCTTAAATTCGCCACTTCTTACAAACACCACCGTTTTATGTCACAATTCAGCTTTAAAAAGTGGAACACCATCTCTGGATGGATTGTTTTTGCAATTGCACTTTTGGTCTATGGCCTTACCATCGAGCCAACAGTCAGTTTTTGGGATGCTGGAGAATACATCCTGACCTCCTCAAAATTGCAGGTTGGCCATCCGCCGGGAGCACCGTTATTTCAAATGTTGGGAGCGTTCTTTTCAATGTTCGCTTTTGGAAATACGGCTAAAATTGGCATGATGATCAATATGATGAGTGCCGTATCAAGTGCGTTTACGATTCTTTTCATGTTTTGGACCATTACGATCTTGCTTAAAAAACTGATTAAAAATGACGAAATATTTACCAGTAATAAAAAGGTGGCAATCCTTGGAAGTGGTGCAGTAGGAAGCTTGGCGTTTACGTTTACGGATTCCTTTTGGTTCAATGCGGCCGAGACGGAAGTGTATGCTATGGCGACATTGATTATGGCCGTAATGTTTTGGTTGGCGTTGCGTTGGGAACAGGATATGGACAAACCTCGTGGCAACCGTTGGCTGATTCTGATTGCCTTTGTGATTGGTCTGTCGTTCGGTGTCCATTTTATGGGCTTGTTGACCATTCCAGCCATTGGCTTGATTTACTTTTTCAAAAATTATAAGACCATCACTTGGCAGAATTTCATCATAGCCAACGTGGTCTCCGCTGCCATCCTTTTATTTATCTTCAAATTGCTCTTGCCAAATGCACTCAAGATTTTCGGGGTAGCAGAGATATTTTTCGTGAACAATTTTGGCTTGCCGTTCAATTCAGGAACCATTATCGCGGCATTGATTGTCATCGGACTATTTTATTACGGATTGAACTCCTCGCGTAAAAAAGGGCACATTCATGCTAACACCTTAATTTTATGTTTGCTGTTTATTTTTGTTGGATTTTCCTCTTGGGTGATGTTGCCCATTCGTGCCAACGCCAATGTGGTCATCAACGAGAATAATCCATCAAGCGCGCGCGAGCTTTTGGCATACTACAATTTGGAGCAGTATCCGGAAACCCATTTGTTTTATGGTCCTTTATTTACGGAAGTTTATACAGGTCCTGATGAGAATGAACCTTATGTGGATGCCAAACCAAAGTATGAAAAAGACGAAAAAACCGGCAAATACGTCATCGTCAATGATTATAAAAACGCTACTCAAAATTACAACTCCGAACAAGCCGCCTTTCTACCAAGGATGTGGAGTTCTGAAAATGCCGAGAGTTATATGATGTTCACAGGCTTATTGGACTTTACCTTAAAACCTGAATATCAAATGGAAAACAAATTACGCTCCATTGTGGCCGATTTCAAGAAAAATGTGTCTGAAGGCAAAGTGGATTATGAAGACTACAATAATTTCTTAAAACAATTCGGATCTTATCTCGATATCGAAAAACCATCCCTCGCTCAAAATCTTGGTTTTATGTTCGAATACCAGTTCGGATATATGTACTGGCGTTATTTTATGTGGAATTTCACCGGAAAACAGAATGATATTCAAGGCAAATACGACGATTTGAATGGTAACTGGATCAGCGGCATCAACCCGATTGATGCGTGGCATTTGAATATGTCACAGGACGATTTGCCCAGCGATGTTAAGAACAATAAAGGTCGAAACACCTATTATTTTCTCCCGTTGATTTTGGGATTGATTGGTTTATTTTTTTTATTCCAAAAAGACAAAAAACGCTTTTGGGTCTTGTTGGCATTTTTCCTTTTGACTGGTGTTGCCATTCAATTTTACACTAATGTGAGGCCTTTTGAACCTAGGGAACGCGATTATTCTGTGGTGGGTTCCTTCTATGTATTTGCCATCTGGATTGGTTTTGGAGTCTATGCCATTTTTGATGCCGTGCGGACGAAAATAAATTCGCCGATTTTGGCGCCTGCAATAACGCTCGTTTGCTTGGCTTTGGTGCCAGGGATTTTAGCTGCCAACAATTGGGATGATCACGACCGATCTCACAAAGAAACCGCCAAATCGATGGCTGTGATGTATCTCGAGTCTTGTGCACCAAATGCCATTTTATTTACTATTGGGGATAATGATAGTTTTCCACTTTGGTATGCCCAGGAAATTGAAGGCATCCGTCGCGACGTACGCGTGGTCAATACAAGCCTCTTTCAAACGGATTGGTATATTGACCAAATGAAACGCAAAGCCTATACTAGCGAACCAATTCCTTCAAAATTGACGCACGATCAATACAAATTTGGAACTAGGGATTATATTCCGCTTCGTGAAATTACGCAGGACACTTTGAAAATCAATGAATTTATGGATTGGATGGTGAGCGACAATCCACGTACCAAATGGAAATATATTCTTGAACAGGAAAAGGAAGATCCAATCAGGTATCCAAGCCAGATGGTCAACGGTAATTATTTTCCAACTCGCAACGTAAGCATTCCAGTTAACAAAGAGGAAGTTCTTAAAAACGGGCTCGTAAAACCAGAAGATGCCGACAAAATTGTGGATAATATTGTAATCCAAATCAAAGGAAGTGCCATCTATAAAAACCGCTTGTTGATGTTGGACGTCATCGCCAATAACGATTGGAAACGACCTATCTATTTTACAGGCGGAAGTTTTGGGGATGACGACTATATCTGGATGAAAGATTATCTTCAATTGGATGGTCTTTGTTACAAATTAGTGCCAATCAAAACCGCGGTCGATCGCGCCAATCCGTTTGATATGGGTCGCGTTGATACCGATTTGATGTATAAAAAAGTAATGTCTTGGGATTGGGGAAATAGTGGCACCAATATTTATTACGATGTTGAAACCCGAAAAAATGGGATTACTTATAGAGGCAATTTGGCGCGCTTAATGGAGCAATTGATCAATGAGAACAAATTGGACAAAGCAGAGAAAGTCGCCGATCTGGCAATGGAAAAAATGCCTGTGGATGATTATGGATATTACACGCTTTTGGAACCTTATGTAAGTGCCTATTATGAAATTGGAAAGAAGGATAAAGCGAGAAAACTATATAAGCAAGTCTCCAAAAAATATCAAGAAAGTCTGACATATTACAGTGGCCTATCCCTCGAAAATCAGACACGCATGTTGGACGAAATCGTTACTGATATTGAACGCTACCGAAGTTTGGTAGATCTTTTAGTGCAATATAAGGATGCCGATTTTGCCATGCAGGAAACCAAAAAATTCAATGATTATTTGAAATTGTTCAGTCATTTTATGGGAGACGATCCACAAAAAGACATTCCAAGAGAAGAACGTGATTTTCCTGAAGATACCATTGACAGTATTCTAAAATCCGAATAGTCGATTTTGAAGTTCGTTCCTGTAAAAACGCCATGGCTTGTCAAAAAACTTTTTTCAAATTATGTTTGGAGCATTCCTACAAAAGAAAAGGTTTTATATTTGACTTTTGATGATGGTCCAACGCCAGACATCACAGAATGGACTTTGGACATTTTAAAAAAATTCAATTCCAAAGCCACGTTTTTTTGCATCGGGAATAACATTGAAAAGCATCCGGATATTTTCAAACGCATTCAAGTAGAAGGACATTCCGTTGGTAATCACACTTATGCTCACGTCAGAGGGTGGAAAACAAAAACGAATGACTACATTGATGAAGTCTTGAGAACTCAAATGGTTATGGGTAATCCAATTCAGAATTCAGAATTCAGAATTCAGAATTTATTCAGACCTCCTTACGGACAGATAACTTCCAAACAGGGAAAAATCTTGTGCAAATTAGGTTACAACATAATCATGTGGGATATTTTGGCATTTGATTGGATGGATTCCATTTCGAATGAAAAATGCACCCAAAATGTCATTTCAAAGGCAACTTCTGGAAGCATCATTGTCTTTCACGATAGCATCAAAGCCTCCGAACGTATGCAATATGCATTGCCAAAAGTACTCGAGTATTTTTCCGAAAAAGGATTTGTATTTAGAAGTATCGCTTGAAATGTTAATTTAGCAGACTAAAATAGATTCCTGCCTCCGCCGGAATTTTAGACGTATTCCTGAATGATCCCGATAAGCGTATTGGCATCTTGTTCGCCACTATGACGCCATTTCATTTCGCCACTTTTGTAGATGATAAGCGTTGGCAGGTTTTTAACGCGAAGTGCTTCCGCCAATTCCTTGTTTTTATCAACGTCGATTTTTATCACTTTTGCCTTATCGCCAAGCGCAGCAGCTACATCACGTAATACAGGATGCATTGCAGTGGATTGTTCGTTCCATTCGGTGAAAAAATCCAATAACACAGGAATATCAACATCTATGAGTTCCCCAAATTTTGACATATAATCGTTGTTTAAGTCAAATGTGATAATCTGATATGCATTTTGTCCCTAATTAAAATAACAAGACCAAAATCTTCATTTTTTTTGCATCAATCCTAAAGGATGAAAAAAAGGTTTTGACGTTAATTCCTTTAGGGTTTGGGCAATATTGTCAAAATCTGGTCAAAATGCGAAACAGGTTATGATATTACAAACCTACATATTTTTTTCGATATTCAGCTATCCACTACATAAATAGGAATGCATTGCTGAATAATTGCTTTAGGAATTCGTGGTTTTTGAACCTTTTTTAAGTTCAATAACAGTGATTTCCGGCCAGATGCCCACACGTCCCGGATAACCCAAATATCCAAATCCTCTGTTGACATTGATATATTTGCCTTTTATATTATAGACGCCAGCCCAATGAGGATACCGATATTTTATCGGACTCCATTTGATCCAACCTGGAATTTCGATTCCAAACTGCATGCCGTGAGTGTGTCCACTTAAAGTCAAATGATAATGCCAATCATCTTTGAGCACGACCTCATCCCAATGGCTTGGGTCGTGGCTCATTAAGATTTTAAAATCGTCTTTATGAATATTTTCTGAAGCTTTCTTGAGGTCGCCTGATTTTTTGAAACCACCTTTTCCCCAATTCTCCACACCGACCAATGCTATGCGCTGACCATTTCGTTCAAGATAACGGCTTTCATTCAATAATAAATCATACCCCATTTCACGTTGAAGAAATTTTAAATCTTCAAGATTTTGTGCTTTCAGTGCCTCGCTTTCCCAATCAATATAATCGCCATAATCATGGTTTCCAAGAATCGAAAAAACACCATCTGGTGCGTTCAATTGGCTAAACAGACTTTTCCAAGGTATCATTTCAGTGGTTTTGTTATTGACCAAATCGCCTGTAAATAAGATGACATCGCCTTTTTGTTCCTTGACCAAGTTGACGGCATATTCTATCTTTTCATGATTATCGAAACTTCCCGAATGAATATCACTGATATGGACGATGCGATAGCCATCGAAGGCTTCCGGAAGGTCATCAAAAACCAATCGATGCTTGAGTACTTTGAAATTGTATTTACCCTTATACATTCCATAGAGTAAGGATGTGAAGGGAATCGCAGCAAGACCAATGGCAATGCCACTGACAAATTTTCTACGGGAAGGCACGTGATAAACTTGTTTTGCCCCAGCGAATTTGTGATACATGCCCACAAAAAAACGAACAATATCCTCGCCGAACAAAAACGGAACCAATACCAAATTAAACATTATAAACGTCAATAAAAAACCAAACGCATAACTTTTCCTAGGTGAAAGAACTCGCCCTTCAGAAGCCATGCTGAATTGGATGATAAAATTTCCGACCACCAATAATGCAATACCGATAAACAGGTAATGTATCCAAGGACTTTTTGTGACAGTTCTTATGGCCTGAAATCCGTAAAAGCTAAGTAATAAAAAGAATACGGAAAAAAGTATCCAACGCATCATAAAAAACGAGTTTTGCCCAAAGATAAATGATTTAAACTGTTATTAAAATCTTAAGATTAAATTTAACCATCCCTTAAGATTTAGTATATTTCGGAAGCAATTAGAATATCCCAATTAATGAAGCAAATTTCATCCTTTTTTTTAGTTCTTCTTATAGTGTTCAGTTGCGACAACAAGCCAAAAACT
>JBDSFP010000294.1:0-2800 GCA_039919415.1 Aquaticitalea sp.
GGTTTTCAATTCTTTTGCCAATAATTTGAAATCCTCTGTGGCTCCTGTATAACCCTCAAGAATGGTAATCGGTTTCCCCTTTCGTTTTTCATATTTACAAATGATAGGGTGATCCTGAATCCAAATATCAGATGGTTTTTCGGTTGTTTCCGGAGTCTCTGGTGTATGTTCTGGGAACAATTGTTTGAGTTGGTCTTGCAAATCCATTTTTTTCAGTTTGCAGTCGGCAGTCGGCAGTATTCAGTCTACAGATTTGACTGCCAACTGCCTACTGCGGACTGAAGACTTATTTTTTAATAAGTCCCAAATCGACCAGACGTTCGTGTAAAAATTCGCCAGCCGTGATGTCATCGTATTGTTTTGGATGGTTTTCATCGACACAGCTTTCCAGTACGTCTAACTTCATTTCACTTATTGGATGCATAAAGAATGGAATGGAATATCGTGATGTGCCCCAAAGTTCCCTTGGTGGATTGATCACTTGATGGATGGTGGATTTCAATTTATTATTGGTATGGCGCGACAACATATCGCCCACGTTGAGCATCAATTCATCTGGCTCTGCAATGGCATCGATCCATTCGCCTTTTTTGTTTTGAACCTGAAGCCCTCGACCTTGTGCTCCCATTAAAAGAGTGATTAGGTTAATGTCGCCATGTGCTGCTGCCCGAACTGCATTTTTAGGTTCTTCCTTAATTGGTGGATAATGTATGGGTCTTAAAATCGAGTTTCCATTATGGATATATTTGTCAAAATAAACTTCTTCCAAACCAAGGTGCAATGCCAATGCTCTCAGCACATATTTCGCGGTTTTTTCCAACATTCTATAGGCTTCCTTTCCAGCTTTATTGAATTCCGGAAGTTCAGCGACATTGATATTTTCAGGATATTCCTTTGCGCGTTCTGGATCGTCATCCACATATTGTCCAAAATGCCAGAACTCTTTCAAGTCGCCTTCTTTTCGACCTTTGGCACTTTCCTTTCCGAAGGAGATATAACCACGTTGACCTCCAATTTCTGGATTTTCATACTTTTCCTTGGTCTCCAAAGGCAATGCAAAAAAATTCTTGATTTCGCTATAAAGCTTGCCAACCAATTTCTCATCCAAAAAATGACCTTTCAATGCCACAAAACCTATATCTTCATAAGCCTTTCCGATTTCGTCAACGAACTTTTGCTTTTTCACAGGGTCTCCTGAAAGAAAATCCTGTAGGTTTACACTTGGTATTGTATTCATAATATCAACGTTTAAATTTATAGCTATCTACAAAAATAAACAAAATACTCCTAAAATCGGCATGTTCCTTTACCTTAAAAAAAACCCGATCAAACTCTATAAAACGCAATTTTTAGTTACTTTTGACCTTTGAAGACAAACTAGAAATTATGTTGACATCCACCAAAAGCCAGATCGCTTTCGACAAGAAAAATCTCGACGACAGCATTTTACTCTTGCTCTATAAAAATATGCTCAAACCTCGATTGATAGAGGAAAAAATGCTCATTCTATTACGTCAGGGAAAAATCTCCAAATGGTTTTCGGGGATTGGTCAGGAAGCTATTTCTGTTGGTGTGACAATGGCACTTCAAAACAATGAATACATCTTGCCAATGCACCGAAATTTAGGTGTGTTCACAACTCGCAACATTCCATTGCACCGATTGTTCAGTCAGTGGCAAGGCAAAGCCAATGGTTTTACAAAAGGTCGGGACCGCTCGTTTCATTTTGGAACGCAGGAATTCCACATTGTCGGAATGATTTCTCATTTGGGCCCACAATTAGGTGTTGCGGACGGCATTGCCTTGGCTAGCAATTTAAAACATAAAGATCAGGTTACAGCCGTTTTTACTGGAGAAGGAGGGACGAGTGAAGGCGATTTTCACGAAGCATTGAACGTGGCTTCCGTATGGCAACTGCCTGTGATGTTCTGTATTGAAAATAATGGATATGGCTTGTCAACGCCAACGAACGAACAATACAACTGCAAGGATCTGGCGGACAAAGGCAAAGGTTATGGCATGGATTCCTTTATTTTGGATGGTAATAATATCATCGAAGTCTATACCAAAATGCTGAAGCTTGCCGAAAGTTTGCGCAAGCGTCCAAGGCCGATTTTGGTGGAGTTTAAAACTTTTAGAATTCGTGGCCATGAAGAGGCTAGTGGCACCAAATATGTGCCTGTGGAATTGATGGCGAAATGGGATGCCAAAGATCCCATCGTTAATTTCAGGAATTTTTTGATAGGGCAAAATGTGCTTTCTGCCAAAATTGATGAAACGTATCACAACGACATCAAAAAAGAAATTGAAGAAGGTCTGAAGTTGGCTTTTGAGGAAGAAGAAATTATTGCTGATGAAAGCACTGAATTAAACGATGTTTACAAACCTTTTGAATATCAAGAAATTAAACCGAATTCAAAAAAAGAAGAAATACGTTATATCGATGCCGTTTCTCAAGGTTTGAGACAATCGATGCAACGCCACAAGGATTTGATAATTATGGGACAGGATGTTGCTGAATATGGTGGCGTTTTTAAGATTACAGAAGGCTTTGTAGAGGAATTTGGTGCTGAACGTGTGAGAAATACGCCAATTTGCGAGTCTGCGATTATCGAGACTGCGATGGGTTTATCCATCGCAGGTATGAAAGCAGTGGTCGAAATGCAATTTGCGGATTTCGTGAGCTCTGGATTCAATCCGATTGTCAATTATTTGGCAAAATCACATTATCGATGGAAGGAAAAAGCAGACGTCGTCGTTAGAATGCCTTGTGGCGCGGGTGTTGCCGCAGGACCTTTCC
>JBDSFP010000200.1:0-11114 GCA_039919415.1 Aquaticitalea sp.
ATTTTTTTAATGGCGATGAGTGAGATGATTCCCAGCAATCCTCTATATGTTATTATGGAACAAAAATGGTGGAACTGGATTCAATTTGGGCTATCCATTCCTGTGGTTTTTTATGCGACGTGGATGTTCTTCGAACGTGCATACCGCAGTATTTTAACGTGGAATCTCAATATGTTCACCTTAATAGGAATTGGAGCAGGCGTGGCTTGGTTGTTCAGTGTGTTCGGGATGTTGTTTCCGGACTTTTTCCCAGAGCAGTTCAAAACAGAATCTGGTGCAGTCCACGTTTATTTTGAAGCCGCTACCGTAATCCTCACATTAGTCTTGATGGGACAAGTATTGGAGGCACGTGCGCATAGCAAAACCAATTCCGCAGTTAAGGAATTACTGAAACTTGCACCCAATAAAGCGGTGCGTGTTGTGGATGGAAACGAAGAAGAAGTTAGCATTGACCAGATTGAAAAAGGAGATATTCTACGAGTCAAACCTGGCGATAAAATCCCTGTGGATGGTGTGATTACTGAAGGTAATACTACCGTAGATGAATCAATGATATCTGGAGAGCCTATTCCCGTTGATAAAATTGAAGCTGATAAAGTAAGCAGCGGAACTATCAATGGCAATCAGTCTTTTTTAATGAAAGCTGAAAAAGTTGGTAGTGATACACTGCTTTCTCAAATTATCCATTTGGTAAACGATGCGAGCCGCAGTCGTGCTCCCATTCAGAAACTTGCAGATACAGTTTCAGGATATTTCGTTCCAGTGGTGGTGGCCATTTCATTGATTACTTTCGCAATTTGGGCGATTTGGGGACCAGAACCGGCCTATGTGTATGCATTGGTAAATGCCATTGCGGTATTGATTATAGCATGTCCTTGTGCGTTGGGATTGGCAACACCTATGTCAATAATGGTGGGCGTTGGTAAAGGTGCGCAAAATGGCGTGCTGATTAAAAATGCTGAAGCGCTGGAAAAATTAGACAAGGTAAATACACTTATTGTAGATAAAACAGGAACCATTACTGAGGGAAAACCTACGGTTGAGAAAATAGGTGTCTTTGGAGACCATTTCTCTGAAAGCGAGATTCTACATTTTATCGCATCGCTGAATAGTTCCAGCGAGCATCCACTCGCCGAAGCTACTGTCAAATATGGAAAGGAACAAAAATCAGAAATTTCAAAAACCGAAAATTTCAGTGCGGTTACAGGAAAAGGTGTGGAAGGAACCGTGAAAGGAAAAAAACTTGATCTGGGCAATGCCAAAATGATGGACTATGCAAAAGCTACTATTTCCACAGAAATGGAAAAAGAAGCACAATCTTTTCAGAAACAAGGCAAGACAGTTTCCTATTTGGCTGTGGATGGCGAAGTTTCAGGATATGTTGTCATTGCCGATAAAATCAAAGAGACAAGTGCCAAAGCTATTAAAGAACTACAAGACAGGGGAATCGCTGTTATAATGTTAACAGGCGATAATCACGATACTGCTCAAGCCGTAGCCGGCGAACTCAACCTTGCCGACTTCAAAGCTGGAATGTTACCAAAGGACAAACTAAAAGAAGTAACAAAATTACAAGAACAGGGAAAAGTAGTCGCAATGGCAGGCGACGGAATCAATGATGCGCCGGCACTAGCCAAGAGTGACGTCGGGATTGCGATGGGAACTGGAACAGATGTGGCGATAGAGAGTGCGATGATTACTTTAGTTAAAGGCGATCTTCACGGGATTGTAAAGGCCCGAAACTTGAGTCACGCCGTAATGAAAAACATCAAACAAAACCTGTTTTTTGCACTGGTCTATAATATATTGGGCATTCCAATTGCGGCAGGTTTATTATTCCCGTTTTTCGGAATATTACTATCGCCTATGATTGCAGCATTGGCAATGAGTTTTAGCTCTGTTTCGGTAATTTTAAACGCGTTAAGATTAAGAAAAATAAAAATATAAAGAATGGTAAATAGGCACACGGCAAATAAAATAAGAAAAACGCACAGGTATTTGGGGCTTTTTATAGGGATTCAATTCCTGTTTTGGACCATCAGTGGAATATATTTCAGTTGGACAAATATTGATGACATTCACGGAGACCAGTTCAGGAATATGGATTTTACGCCAAAATCCTTCAATAATTTAATGAGCCCATCTCAATTAAATATTTCGGAGGGAATTAACCAAATTGAAATTAGGGACATAAACAATACACCGTATTATTGGATAAACAATAAACTATTATATAATGCCAGAACTGGCGAAGCGAAGAAAACGATTTCAGAAGAAGAAGCTTTGTCCGTTGCCAAAAATTATATGAAAGAAAACCTAAATGTAAATAACATTCAAAAAATTGATAAGGTGGACGACTATCACGAGTATCGTGAAAAACTGTTGCCTGCCTATGTTATTTCGTATGATACTGATGAAGCGCTAAAAGCATACGTTTCGGTAACCGATGCAAAATTCCAAACCGTTCGCCATCGCGCTTGGCGCTGGTTCGATTTTTTATGGATGACCCACACAATGGATTATGATACGCGAGACAACTTTAACACCATCGTATTGCGCGCCTTTTCGCTTTTGGGACTGATTACGGTTTTAAGTGGCTTTGTGCTCTGGTTTACCTCTTCGCCAACCATTAGAAAAATACTAAAAAAGAAAATCAATTAATTATTACAACTTAAATTCAACTATTATGGAAAATTCAAATCAACACACAATGGAAAATTCAGACCAGCACAAAAAAAAGAATCAATATACAACATTCGTCGTTATGCTCGCAGCATCCTTCGTCGCAATGTACATTACAATGTACCTAAACACGTATCAGTTAGACCACGTTTATTTTAGCCTAACCCGTTTCTATATGAGCTGCTTGGGTATTGCGGCAATGGCCATTATAATGTTTGTGGCTATGCGCAATATGTACCAAAATAAAAAGAAGAATATTGCAATTGTGTTGGGGAGCATAATTCTATTTGTTGGTGCCCTTGGCTTGGTTAGAGCCCAAAGCCCAATTATTGGCGATATTTTATGGATGAAAGCAATGATACCGCATCACTCAATCGCTATCTTAACAAGCGAAAGAGCCGATATAAAAGACCCGGAGGTAAGAAAATTAGCAGATGGAATCATTGAAGCACAGCGTAAAGAAATCGGAGAAATGAAAGCAATGATAAAACGATTGGAAGCAGCAAAGAATTAGGATAATACTGATTTGGGCGCTCGAGCGGGCTTTCTGCTGTATCTTTTTTTGTTCAGAAAAAGAACCAAAAAAAAAGGATGCCGCTTCAAATGCGGAGCATTCACGATTTCCAATAAAATATTAACGATGAGTAATCCCTAACGCAAAAAAACAAACCTAACAAGTTTTTAATCCCGAAGCGTCGGGGCTGTTAGATTTAAACAAAGATAAATATGAAAAAATATTTGATTTACATTGCCATTTTAGCTGCAGGATTAGTTTTGGGCTATGTCTTTTTCGGAAACGCTTCAGAAGGTTCCGTAAATAGCAAGAAAGTAACAGACATGAGTGAAAATGCCAACCATTCCGAAGAAAACCATATGTGGACTTGCTCCATGCACCCACAGATTATGTTACCTGAACCGGGCGATTGCCCAATCTGCGGAATGGATTTGATTCCAGCAAATAACAGTGCCGACGGACTTGCCATGAACGAAATAAAAATGTCTGAAAACGCCATGGCATTGGCAAACATCCAAACAACCATAGTAGGGAATGCTTCTGGAATGGATGAAAATATGATATCACTTTCTGGCAAAATTATGGCGAACGAAGAGGCCAATGCTGTGCAAGCAAGTTATTTCGAAGGACGTATCGAAAAACTGAATATCAATTTTACGGGAGAAGAAGTCCGAAAAGGGCAATTGCTGGCAACCATTTACGCACCAACGCTTGTGGCTGCGCAACAAGAACTTTTAACTGCAGCATCTATGAAAGCATCACAACCCGCTTTGTACAATGCCGTTCGCAACAAATTAAAACTGTGGAAACTTTCTGAAAGCCAAATCAATCAGATTGAGACGTCAGGGAAAGTACGGGAAAACTTTCCGATTTACGCCACTGTTTCAGGAACGGTTTCCGAAAAGATGGCAATGGAAGGTGACTATGTAAAACAAGGACAGCCCATCGTGAAAGTGAGTGATTTGGGAACGGTTTGGGCAATGTTCGATGCTTATGAAAATCAGATTTCACAATTAAAGGAAGGGCAAAAAATAACCGTAACAACAAATGCATATCCCAATAAGGAATTTGACGCTTCGGTATCCTTTATCGACCCAACATTAAACACCAAATCCAGAACTGTTTCAGTTAGGGCAACGTTGAATAATAAAGAAGATATCTTAAAACCTGGAATGTTCGTTAACGCAAAAGTGCAGATGTCGAAAGGGATGGAAATGCATTCAGAAATAACTATTCCTGCAACTGCAGTCCTTTGGACGGGAAGCAGGTCTTTGGTTTATGTAAAAACAAATCCCAACGAGCCCGTTTTCGAAATGCGCGAAGTAACCTTGGGATCTAAAAACGGCGATGTTTATACCATTATTGATGGTCTTAAGAATGGGGAAGAGGTAGTAACAAATGGAACATTTACGGTTGATGCGGCAGCACAGTTGCAAGGAAAGAAAAGCATGATGAATACCAAAGGAGGAAACACAATGACTGGTCACGAAGGGCATTTAGGAACTGAAAATACAACGAATATGGAAGCCACAAACCACATGGCCGAGATCAAAAGATTGGACGTTTCTCCAAAATTTCAAACCCAACTTAAAGCTGTTTTTCAAGATTACGGCTCAATAGAAAATGCTTTGGTAAAAGACGATTCTGATACTGCAAAAAAAAGTGCAAATCAGTTTCTAAATACTATTTCAAAATTAGATATGAAGCTACTGAAAGAGGAGAACGCACATAATCATTGGATGCAGTTGGAAAATGAGTTAAAATCATCCGCAAATTCCATATCCCAAACTACGGACATTAAAAAGCAAAGAGAACATTTTGTACATCTGTCAGCACATATGATAAATGCCGTAAAAACATTTGGCATCAACCAAAAAGTTTATCTGGATTTTTGCCCGATGGCAAACAACAAAGTGGGCGCCTATTGGTTGAGCAGTGAAAAGGAAATCCGCAACCCTTATTTCGGAAAGGAAATGTTGGATTGTGGAAGTGTTACTGATGAAATAAAATAAACGAACTATAAAAAACATTAATATTAAATAAACCTCATATGAAATCAATTTTCAATATATTGACAATACTATCGGTAGTATTATCAACAACTTCGGGCTTCTCCCAAATAAAAAATCCACAAACAGAGACCGTAAAAATATTCGGTAACTGCGAGTTGTGCAAAACCCCCATCGAAAACGCAGGAAAAATTAAGAATACGGCCAGCGTTGCCTGGAACAAAGACACCCAAATGGCAGAAGTAACTTTCGATTCCAAAAAAACAAATCGCGACGAAATATTAAAACGAATTGCCCTGGCAGGTTATGACAATGACCAGTTTTTGGCTCCGGACCATGCATATGCGCAACTTGCGGACTGTTGCAAATATGAAAGGCTGAATAAAGCGCCTGCAATGGTTATGGAAGAATCCAAAACGGAAATGAAAATGCCGGAATCAAAAATGGAAATGACTTTTCCATCTTCTGAAAACCATATGGATATGGCTATGCCCGATACAAAGATGGAAATGAATATGCCAAATTCTGAAAACCATACAGATATGGTTATGCCAGAAACGATGGAACCTAACGCTTTGAACACAGTATTCAACACTTATTTTGCAATAAAGGATGCCTTGGTAAAAACCAATGCCACCTCGGCAACTGCAAAAGCCGCAGAACTTTTGAACGCTATAAAAGCCCTAAAAGTAGAAACGCTTAAAACGGAACAACAAGCTACTGTAACTAAAGTATTGCCATCTATTATGGATGCTGCAAAAAAGATTTCAGAAACAAAGGACATCAGTAAACAACGGGAAACATTTAAGTCCCTGTCAAAAAATATACACGAAATCATAACTTTTTACAACGCCACCGAAACCCTTTATTACCAATACTGCCCAATGCAGGATGCCAATTGGTTGAGCAAGGACAAGACTATTAAAAATCCGTATTACGGTTCGCAGATGTTAAGCTGTGGCTCAAATGTGGAAACCATCAACACTAAAAACTGAAGCAATACGGAAATATAATTTTTTGATAACGAAATGAAAAAAATAATCTTGGTGCTTTTATTTCTGGGAGCACTTTCCCTACCGGCACAAAATATAGTGCGCTATGATCTTTATGTGCGCGATACCCTAGTCAATTTTACGGGTAAAGAAAAACGCGCCATTGCCGTAAATGGGCAAATACCAATGCCAACGCTCACATTCACGGAAGGAGACATTGCCGAAATCTATGTCCACAATGAGTTGGAGGAAGAAACTGCCCTGCACTGGCACGGCCTGTTTTTGCCGAATAAGGAAGACGGCGTGCCCTATCTCACCCAAATGCCAATTCCGCCGCACACCGTCCATAAATATACCTTTCCGATTGTACAACACGGAACGCATTGGTACCACAGCCATTTTGGACTTCAGGAACAGATTGGAATGTACGGTTCTATGATTTTGAAAAAAAGACCAGATGATAAAACCTTTAGAAAAGGGATAGACGATTTGCCCACCATCCCCATAGTATTGAGCGAATGGACAGACTATAATCCCGAAAATGTACATAGAATGCTTCACAATGCATCGGACTGGTTTGCCATAAAAAAAGGGACTACACAAAGCTATGCCGAGGCCATAAATAGCGGAAATTTCAAAATTAAACTTCACAATGAATGGAAGCGTATGAACGCTATGGACGTTAGCGATGTTTATTACGACAAATTTCTAATCAATGGAAAAAGCGAGAATGAGGATACATCCCTTAAAGGTTTGAAAGCAGGGGATAAAGTACGCCTGCGAATTTCAAACGGAGGTGCTTCCAGCTATTTTTGGCTCACGTATTCGGGCGGAAAAATAACCGTGGTAGCTAATGACGGTAATGATGTGGAGCCTGTGGATGTGGATAGAATGCTCATTGCCGTATCAGAAACCTACGACGTGGTAGTCACTATTCCCGCAGACAATACTGCTTTTGAATTTCTGGCAACTCCGGAAGACCGTACAAAATCAGCATCCATCTATTTGGGCGATGGCATTAAACAGCTGACGTCGCCATTGCCAAAACTGAAATACTTTGAAGGGATGGAAATGATGAACGGAATGATGAAAATGAACGGCGACCTGGACCAAATGGGGATGAATATGAGTATGCAGCAAATGGATATGAATGTTGTGATGTATCCTGAAATAACTGGGTCTACAGAAAATGCAATGGATTCGAAAATGAAAATGGATACCCAAGAACCTTCAGACCCCAAAATGCACCATATGAAAGGAATGGATGAAATGAAGGGAATGGATGAAATGAAAAAAACGGATGGAATGGATGGAATGAAAATGAACGAGGAAATGTATAATAGCAATGAACTTTCAGAAATCACCACGCTCAACTATGCTATGTTGAAGTCGCCAACCATGACGACGCTTCCCGAGGACGCACCATTAAAAGAACTACATTTTACCCTTACTGGCAATATGAACCGTTATGTATGGAGCTTGGGCAACAAGGTTATTTCCGAAAGCGATAAAATCTTGATTAAAAAGGGCGAAAAAGTAAGGATAACCATGTACAACAATTCAATGATGCGGCACCCTATGCACTTGCATGGTCACGACTTTAGGTTGCTCAACGGCCAAGGTGATTACGCACCCCTAAAAAACGTGGTGGATATCATGCCCATGGAAACCGATGTCTTCGAGTTTGAGGCAAATGCTGAAGGCGATTGGTTTTTTCACTGCCACATCCTATACCATATGATGAGTGGTATGGGCAGGGTTTTCAGTTATGAAGATTCCCCGCCAAACCCGTTGATTCCAAATCCGGAATTGGCCTTGAAGAAATTAAAAGGCGATGATAGGGAATTCCACCTAATGGCCGAAAATAATTTTGCGACCAATGGCATCGAAGGACAAGCAATGCTTGGCAGTACGCGTTGGGAAATAAAAACCCTATGGCACTTGGGCTACCACGCAATGCACGGTTATGAAAGTGAGACGATGGTAGGTAGGTATTTTGGTAAAATGCAGTGGTTGATGCCTTATGTCGGGTTCGATTACCATTACAAAATAGAAGGGGGTCCGAGCAATATTTTTGGAGATGAAACCAATAACTGGTTCGGTCAGAAAAGCAATAAAAACGACAGGCAGGCTGCTGTTGTTGGAGTTGCCTATACATTACCAATGTTATTCATTGCCGATATGAGGGTGGATAGTGCCGGAAAATTCCGTTTTCAATTGGGCAGAGAAGATATTCCCGTTTCCCAACGGTTGCGAATGGCGATGATGATAAATACCGATAAGGAATATATGGCTGGTTTGCGTTACATCCTTGGAAAAAATGTAGGGGTTTCCACACATTACGATAGTGATATGGGAGTTGGGTTTGGTGTAAGTTTGAATTATTAAAAAAATAGGTGGGTTTTTGTCCAATTCAAGATATCAATATTGGCGTGTATTAATCGAGTATGCACAAGGAAATACCCTAACCTTATTTTGGTAAGTCATCTAATATGTGGAAGTTTAGTTGGAGAGACTCAATAGTTGTATCTTTAATTTAATAATACTAAATGTATATGACTCGAAATAAAAAATTATGCTTAATTAGTATTCTACTGGGTTTAACAGTTGCCGCTATGATATAATTGGGATTATAATGAAAGTTCCTGCACCCGCTGTTACTGGTGTGGGTTTTTTATTGATTGTTTGGGCTTTTCAGGAGATGAAATAATTTTCTTTTCAATTACAGGTAATTTTCGCAACACTATGCATCATTATTATTTTTATCTTTGGAAAATTAAATGAAAATTTTCACTTCAATATCAATGTCATTTCTATTCCTTTTTCAAGGCATTGCAGCCAACATGGATGTTTGTGAGCAGATTGGAGAACTTTCCCATTTTATATCACATTATCAAGACCACAAAGAAGAAAATGGTTATTCCTTCTTTAAATATGTTTATGAAGATTACATAAACAACGAATGTAATTCTGAAGACCATCATCGAGAATCAAACCACGATGATTCTCCTTTTCATAATTGTCATCAATGTTGCCAACATTTAGTATTCTTTGCTTGTTTTCAACATTCCATAATAAATTCTATACCAGAAGAGTCAAGAAGTCAGATTAATTACCATACTTATCTATTAAATTCCAGATATTTAGAATCTCCTTTCCAACCACCTAAAGTTTAATGAATACCTGCAAAGGCAGGTATCTATGAATTCCGGTTGCTTAAATAATCATTAAGTGACAATAGTCAATTTATAAATTCATTAAACCTTTTCTATGCTTAATAACATTATTAGGTATTCCATAACCCATAAACTGGTTGTAGGATTACTCACTTTAGCATTGATTATTACAGGTATTTTTTCGCTTCGCCAACTTCCCGTGGATGCCGTTCCGGATATTACCAATAATCAAGTGCAGGTCATTACCAATTCGCCAACACTTGCTGCGCAGGAAGTGGAGCGCTTAATAACATTCCCCATTGAACTTACAATGGCAACCATTCCACAAATTCATGAAATCCGTTCGTTTTCGCGTTTCGGCCTGTCTGTAGTTACCATTGTTTTTGAAGAAGATGTGGATGTGTATTGGGCAAGGCAGCAAGTCAACGAGCGCCTGGCAGATGCACAAGCTAAGATTCCTGACGGTATCGGTAAACCGGGGATTGCACCTTTAACTACTGGTCTTGGCGAGATTTATCAATACGTCATTACTACAAAACCAGGATTTGAAGACAAATACAATGCAACCGAACTTCGGACGATTCAGGATTGGGTCATTAAACGTCAGCTTTTAGGAACAAAAGGTGTTGCTGATGTCAGTAGTTTTGGTGGCTACCTAAAACAATATGAAATCGCCATTCGTCCAGAACGGTTGAATGCAATGGGAATTTCCATTTCTGAACTTTTTAAGGCCTTGGAAAGTAACAATCAAAATACAGGTGGTGCTTATATTGAAAAAAATGACAAGGCTCTATTTATTAGAAGTGAAGGACTGGTTGGTTCGATTGAAGATATTGAAAATATTCTGGTCAAGCAGACCGAAAGTGGAAATCCCATTTTAATCAGTGATGTTGCCAAAGTACAAACCGGCAATGCCATACGTTATGGAGCAGCCACGCGTAACGGCGAAGGCGAAGTGGTCAGCGCCATTGTGATGATGCTAAAAGGAGCCAATTCTGCAAAGGTCATAGAAGATGTCAAGGATAGAATGGAGACTATCAGTAAAACATTGCCCGAAGGGGTGATTATTGAACCCTTTTTGGATAGGACTAAATTGGTCGACAATGCCATTGGGACAGTTACTACCAACCTTGTGGAAGGTGCCCTCATCGTTATTTTCATTCTGCTTTTGCTATTGGGAAATTGGCGCGCGGGTTTAATAACGGCTTCCGTTATTCCCTTGGCTTTGTTATTTGCTTTTAGTATGATGCACTTGTTTGGTGTTTCCGCAAATTTGATGAGTCTGGGAGCCATCGATTTCGGATTGATTGTAGATGGAGCGGTCATTATCGTTGAAGCTACACTATTTCATTTGAGTGCGCTAAACTTAAAACGAAAGCTCACGCAGGAGGAAATGGATGAAGAAGTCTATCAATCTGCAAGTAAAATCAGAAATTCAGCTGCTTTCGGAGAAATTATTATCCTCATTGTGTATTTACCAATTTTGGCCTTGGTTGGTACTGAAGGTAAAATGTTTGGACCAATGGCACAAACGGTAAGTTTTGCCATCTTGGGTGCTTTCATACTTTCTCTAACCTATATTCCAATGGTTTCCGCGCTCGCATTGAGTAAAAAAACCGAACATAAACGGAATATTTCCGATAAAATAATGGACTTCTTCTACCGTATTTACAACCCAATCATTCATTGGGCAATGCGAACACGGTTTTTGGTCGTCGCTGGAACAATCGCATTATTCGTT
>JBDSFP010000356.1:0-3946 GCA_039919415.1 Aquaticitalea sp.
AATGACTTCAAAAAACTTGCGCAGGAGATACAATCTATTCCCGGGGTAAAAAACATTGGGGCGGTATCACATAACCTGGGGACATCTCAAGACTGGTCGGATGATTATAAAAAAAATGTCACTGATGCACCTTTTGTAATGCGAGACTTCCGGGTTGATAAAAACTATATCAGCAACTTGGATATGCTATTTGTAGCGGGACATAATTTCAGCGAAAATATTTCAGCAGAAAGGGAAACAGAAGTGATCTTAAATGAATCTGCTTTAAAATTATTTGGAATAGAAGATGCTTCATCAGCGATTGGGCAGGTGATCTTTTCCGACGATTCTGTAGCCCTGGCTGTTGCCGGTGTAGTAAAGGATTTTCATTTCAGGCCCATGAATGATGCCATCGGGCCATTGGCACTTCGTTACAAGCCTGCAGATTTCAACATTATGAATATTGCCATTGAACCCGGTTCAAAAGAAAGGGTTATGGCAGCCATTTCTCCTATCTGGAAAAAAATAGATCAGGTGCATCCACTCGAATGCAAATTAATGAGTCAGGAAATTGAAGACGCTTTTACCGAATCCGGCATCATTGATATTCTTCACGTGATTGAATACATAACTATACTTTCTGTTATAATCTCCTGCCTCGGGATGCTGGGGATGGTTATGTATGGCACAAGGCTTCGTCTTAAAGAAATAAGTGTGCGTAAAGTAATGGGCGCGGATATAAAGTCCATCACTATTCTGCTAAGCCGTTCATTTATGAAACTGATTGTGATAAGCCTGCTGATTGGCATTCCGTTGAGTTATTTTTTGGGAAATATGATTCTGCAGAATTTTGCTTATAAAATGTCAACACTTCCATTATTGATTATTGTGGCAGTTTTAATTATTGCCTTATTAGGATTAATAACGATTTGTTCTCAAACCATTAAAGCTGCCATCGCCAACCCAGTAAAAAGTTTACGAACCGAATAAAAAATAATAATAAAAAATAATCAATAAATATGTTACTAAAACTTAACAACATCTTCAAATGGGTCAATTCCGGAGGAAGAAGGATTTTTTTACTCAAGGACATCAATCTTGAAATAGAGGAAGGGGAATTCATTTCCATTATGGGGCCTTCAGGCTCTGGGAAATCCACCTTATTGAACGTCATTGGAATGTTAGACGACTTCAACGAAGGTGAATATTATTTTCTGGATGAATCGGTCCATTCTTTAAAGGAAAAACATCGAGCCAATCTTTATAAAGAATACATTGGATTTGTTTTTCAGGCATACCATCTGATTGATGAATTAACAGTCTATGAAAATATTGAAACACCTCTTTTATATAAAAATATAAAAACGTCAGAACGTAAAGCCTTGGTGGCGGATATGTTAGATCGGTTCAATATCGTTGGCAAAAAGGACCTTTTCCCAGCACAATTGAGTGGTGGTCAACAACAACTGGTAGGTGTCGCTAGGGCATTGATATCCAAACCTAAACTGATATTGGCCGATGAACCTACGGGCAATCTCAATTCCAAACAGAGTGATGAAATTATGGCACTTTTTAAGGAACTTAACAATGAAGGTGTCACAATTATACAAGCTACGCATTCGGATAAAAATGCTGAATATGGGTCAAAAATAATCAAGCTGCTCGATGGTGGAGTGGTTAAAAAATCAATATATAATAATGATTAAAAAAGGAATATTCAGTCTATGTTTATTGTGTCAATTTTTGTGTTTTTCACAAGATGGGCAAACAGTTTCATATACATTAAGTGAATGTATTGATATTGCCATTAAGAACAATCTGGACTTAAAGTTAAGCGAACTGAGGGCAAAATCATCCAAAGTGAATTACAATCAAGCTTGGGGAAACATCTTGCCAAACCTGAATGGAAATTATGATGTTGGTATAAACAATGGAAGGAGTATCGATCCATTTACCAATGGTTATGTCAATCAAAAATTGACCTTTTCAAATGCTGGATTGAGTTTAAATGCCACGGTTTTTAATGGATTCAAACTGATGAACACCATTAAACAGAACAGATTGAGTTTAAAAGCTTCCGAAATGGAAATTGAAGAAGCAAAACAGAACTTGATATTGGATGTGACTCTGGGCTATATACAGATCATGAATTCCAAAGATAAGTTGGAGCTGGCAAAATCAAGACTGGTGGTTACACAAAATCAAGTGGATAGATTGGGAGTTCTTTATAAGGAAGAAGTCGGAAATCCAGCGGATTATACCGATATGAAAGGGCAATTTGCATCGGATACCATAGCAGTGATAAGTGCCGAAAACAGCCTTAAAGAAGCAACCTTGAATTTATTTCAGTTGATGGGATTGCAAGAAACAAAAAATTCTAATTTTGAAAGTCTTGACCCTTCTTTGGAACTTGTCCAATATGCACATAATGCTGAAGATGTTTATAACGAAGCATTGCAGAATCTGGCAACATTCAAAGCAAAGGAATTAAGATTTCAGTCAGCACAGATGGGTGTAAAAGCCGCCAAAGCAGAATATGTCCCGGAAATTTCGTTTTTTGGGAGATTGAATACCAACTATTCCAGCGCCGCACAGGTATTTACTGATAATGGAAGCTCGATTGTTGAGACGGGAGATTTTGTTACCATCGATAATCAGAATTATACCATTTTAAGTAATCAAAGTCAATTTACAAATGACGGCATCAGTTATAAAGATCAATTCAATAACAATGTGAGTTCGGTGGTTGGTCTTTCGGTGAATATTCCATTATTCAATGGTTTCAGAGCTAGAAATTTAGTGGCTCTTCAAAAAATACGAAGGGACGAATCTTCCATCGACCTCCAAAACACCAAACTATTATTTCACAATGCCATTGAACAAGCTTATATCAATATGGAAGCTGCTTTTAAAAGATATACGGTTTTGGAACAACAACAAGAAGCATTCGCAGAGTCTTTTAGAATCAATGAAATTCGGTTCAATAATGGAGTTTCCAATATTATTGAATACATCACCAGCAAAAACAATCTGGATGCGGCAAGATTGAATCTCTCAAATGCAAAATACGAATATCTCTTAAGACAAAAGATTTTGGACTATTATAGAGGCTTGTGAGTGGCTGAATATTAAATCTTAAATGTAATCACAGGCCGTTTCGCATGGTTTACCAAATCCTCACTGATGCTGCCATTGAAGAAATGCGAAATCCCTTGTCTACCGTGCGTACTGATGCCAATCAAATCTGCATCGATTTCCCGTGAAAAATTGAGAATGCCTTTTTCCACGCTGTCATCGTTGTAAACATTTAAAGTATAATTGGAAAAAGTATAGTCCTTTATAAACTCCTCGATGCGTTTTTTGGCTTCTAAGGAATTGTTAAAATTGTTAGGAGTATTGACCATCAGCAAATGTATTTTCGCGTCTAATTTCGTGGCAAAATCCACGGCTTGTTTATAGGTTTCCTTGTTGTCATTCTTGAAATCCGAAGCAAACACAAAATTATCCACCGTGAACTTAGCATGCTCATTCTTGATGACCAATACAGGAATATCCGAAGTTCGCACCACCTTTTCGGCATTGGAACCTATAAACATTTCCTTAAATCCGCTGGCGCCGTGTGAGCCCATCACAATCATATCCACGCCATGTTCATGACAGGTATCAATCACTGAGCTGAAACTATTGTTGGACTTCACCGTTTCATGCACCGTTAATCCTTCCAAATAATCACTCGCCATCACTTCCTCAAAGCGTTGATGTGCCAATTTCATAAAAAACATCGCTTCTGGCAAAGCACTGTGGGTACTCAATTGGTCCATTTCCTGAAACGGAATTTCTAGCATGTGCAATAGATAAATTTCGCAATTATATTTATGTGCCAATTGAGCAGCAACTTTGAGTGCATTTTCTGCTTCTTTGGAGAAATCGGTGGGAACTAATATTTTTTTCATGTGGAGGAGGTTGG
>JBDSFP010000440.1:0-3206 GCA_039919415.1 Aquaticitalea sp.
AATGAACTTCTTTCCTTACTTTACTTCAGGACTTTCCTCCTTAAGCGGGTGCAAATATAAAACCCTTTTTTCTCTCCCACAAAACTTTTTGGGCTTTTTTGGAAAAGTTTTTCTTTACTCTTCCAACCTAATACCAAAACGTCGTGAAAAGAACTTTTTTCCGCATCAACGTTCCCGTTTTTAGCGGCTGCAAATATACGAACGTTTATCTGTTTCACGCAAGTCATTCTGGAAGTTTTTTTTGGATTTTTTTTAAAGGTTGATTTTAAGTGATTTATGGAGGGGCCTGCGTTAGGGATTAAGGCATAGTTGGAGCTCGCCAGATTTTTTTTTAAATCTGGAAGCGACTGCCGAAAGCCCGGCATCGCTATTTCAGCGAGGGAACGCCCAAATATTTATAGAAAGAAATTCCACACCACTCCGAAACGGACAGTAAAATCTCTATATGGATAGTTGGGAGCAGAATAGTAATTGTAACCTGTGAAGGACGAATTGAAGTGTTCGGCCTTGAAAAATATGCGCGTTTGTCTGACTTTGGCATTTATGAAAAAGTCAAGTCTTGGAAATCCTCCCAGCTTGGTCTGGTCCTGTACATAGAATTCGGCCAAGAGCGGATCGTAGGCATTCATATTATATTCTGAAAAATAATTGAAAATTATGCCTGTTTGGAGAAATAGCGCTCTCTTAAATAGATGGTCTGAAAAGTATAAAGTATTTCGTGTGATGATCTGTGGCACATTGAGTACACTCTCTCCATTCAACACCTTTTGGTACATGATCGTATTGTCCAGTGCAAATTTGCCATATTTGAATTCCTTCCCAGCTTTAATCCTAAAATAATTGATAAGTATGTTACTCTGGTAGGGCTTTACATTTTCATTTTCGTCCTTTGCGAAGTATGCATAATTGGTAATTGTGCTATAATCAAAAGAAATGTTGGCAATTTTTTGGGATTGCAGTTCAAATGCCAACTGTTGGGTGCTGATATTTTGAAAAGAATTACTGTTATCCCAATTGTAATTGACATAATCGCTTTGATATAGAAGCCAATTAAAATTAGGAGCTTTGGAACTTGTGTTGAAAGAGCCTTTAAACAACATATCATCGCTAAACTTATAAGAGGCTTGAGCATCCAAAAAATTGCCCTCAAAATCGCCAGAAATATTGATGCCGAATTCTCCTTTTACATCGAACTGTCCAATTCTGTTTTTGTAGATTCCGCCGAGATTGACGATATTTCCTTTTAATCTATTGGTTATGGTCTGTCCGTCCAATACGACCAATGAATTGTATCCATAGTTATAATCATGATAGTCCACATTAAAGGCAAGGTCTCCTATGATATTGTTTTTATAGTTGAGAAAAAACCTGTTATAAAAATTTTCGAAGGTCACTTTATCATTTAAAATGGTTTGTTGGAAGGACTCTCCAAAATAATCAGAATGGGCTGCCTGTCTGTATTCGTAATATTTTTCTTCAAAGGAAATGACCTGTCCTATGCCCAATTGATTTTTTGAAAGTGAATCGTTCTGTTGCACCAAATTATATTGATGTTCCAAATGGAACCGTTTGCCCCTTAAGAGGTTTTCCGCATTTTCAAAATTTGGATCGAATACGGAACGATCGATAAATTCCGGTTGGCCGGATTCAAAATCTTGCACTCCCTCCTCCGTTAAGCCTCCATTTTCTTGATTTAACATATCTTGCATTACAATATGGGCTCTTGCTTGATATCGGTTATTTTTTGTCGTATAGTTGGTGGTAAATCTGAAATTTCCAGTGCTTGTCAATATATGCTGGTAATTCCCAAGTGAGCGCAATCCCTTGTAGGCCAATGAGAAATTAAATTGTTTGGAAATATTTGTGGTGAAGAAGGCATCCAATAGTTGACCTTGTTTAAATGCGGTCTTGTACATTAGCTCCGTCAAAGGTGTTGGAACTTGGTAATAATTGATGTCACCGATTTCCATATAATTAAACTGCTTTGCCCTTGCTCCAAATAAAGGCATCACATTGGTATTATGGAAATCATAACTTAATGTATTATAGGTCTGGCCTATATTAGAGAAGGCGATACGTTCGAAGTTGTCCTTGCGTAGATAATTGTATTTGTATTCCTTTTTAATGGAAAGTGTTGTGTCCAAATATGTGGTATCCCTTTCAAAAGAAATGATCTTATACATTTCGATCGTTGCATTTTCATTCTTGATGCCTTTATTGGAAGTGCTTTTTGTGGATGTCTTAGTTGTATCTATCAATGCACGATCATCCAGATTTTTCTTAACGGGCTTAGTTATTTGGGCGCTCAAATGATGAAAACAAATAAGTAGTATGAAAGTGCAAAGGAGTCTGCTCATGGATGTTTGATATGCTGCAAAAGTAAAAATTTAAAACGGTGAAATTATTAAAATAGTATCAATAAAAAAGACCACCATAGGGCGGTCTTTAAAAATTCCATATTAAATATATTTTTTAGACTTTAGTCAAAAGCACCTGTATTGGTTCATCAGAAACTCCGCAACCACCAGAACCATTAAAGAAATCCAAGTAATTAAGTGTGATTGCCGAATCATCGCATGGCGTGGTCAAAACAGAACTTGTATTTGGCCCAAGAGAAAGACCTGTAATGCCGTCACAACTAGTACCAGAAGTTGTTACTTCAAGTATAATTTGACCGTTCACAAGGCTAAAGCTCAAGGTTTCGGGAGAATCTGAAAATTCAGGCAAATAAGGTGCCATAAACTGTCGGCTTGTGCCATTGGCACCACTTGCGACCAAAGTGACTATTTGTCCTTCTGTAAATACGGGAGTGTCAAATAAACTTGGCCCAGATGGCACTGTCAGAATATAGTCACCGAGAAAAAATGGACCAGACAGATCAATGGGTGGGCATATCGTAATTCTTTTTACTTTTTGTGTAGTATCTCCTGCTAGACCTATTGAAACACCATCCTCACTTGTTCCTGTCAAAACCACATCAAACACGATGCGACTATTAATACTGGAAATATTCGCAAGATTGAGAGTAATATATCCCAGTCGTGAATCTCCAGTTTCATCATTTCGACCTGGCTCAACAAAAACACTTCGATCCGAAGTTACAACTGACGAAAAATCTCCCTCTACAGGTACAAGGGAATAATTAATCGTAATTCCGTTTTCATAAACAGGTACCCTAATGCTAACTGGGAGATTTATCTGTTGAT
>JBDSFP010000480.1:0-2934 GCA_039919415.1 Aquaticitalea sp.
ACCTATAGAAGCGACAGAAATCAATTCTGACTTTTCATTCTTTGGATATATTTTTTAAACTCCTCAACAACCTTCGGGGCCAAAATCAATGTGGCAGTCATTGTCGGTATTGCCATCAAGGCAAAAGTTCCATCAATCAGATTGAGCATCATACTCAATGGTGTCACTGCTCCTAAAACAATGCTTGTAATGTATAGATAGTTATAGTAATGTTTATTATGTGCGCCAAATAAGAACGACATACATTTAGTGCCATAATAGGAATAAGTGAACAGCGACGACATGCTAAAGGTTGCGATGCAAATCAATAGCAAATAATTACCAACCCCAGGAAGTGCATTGTTGAACGCGGTGGCTGTCAGACTCACACCATTGACATCGGTATTCTGCCAAACACCAGTTACCAAAATTGCCAAAGCCGTCAACGTGCACACAAATAATGTATCGATAGCTGGTCCAAGCATAGCTACCAAACCTTCGCGAACAGGTTCATCAGTTTTAGCTGCTCCATGTGCCATGGGTGCCGTGCCTATACCAGCTTCATTACTGAAGGCACCACGACGAATTCCCAACAAAATTAAACCTCCCAAAACACCACCTAAAAATTCATCGCCCTTAAAAAATCCGCCATCAAAAGCATCGGTAAATATCAACATAAAATATTTTGGAACATCTTCAATATAAATCCCAAGAATAATGAGGACCAAAACAAAATAGAGCATTACCATTGCAGGTACCAATTTTTCTGCCGTTTTACTGATTCGATTCAATCCGCCTAAAATCACAATTCCTGTAATCATCACCAAAACAATCCCAATAATAAAATTTGAGGTTTGTGTGACTTGAAAGCCGTTCGGTTCCAATAAAATGAAATTTATGGCTTGTTTAAGTTGGTTCACATTAAAAACAGGCAAGGCACCGATGAGTCCACAAATACTGAAAAATACAGCCAAAGGTTTCCACGATTTCCCCAAACCTTCCATAATGAAATACATTGGACCACCCTGAATGTCACCGTTACTATCTTTGCCACGATATAAAATAGCCAATGTACAAGTAAAGAACTTTGTGGACATACCAACTATGGCACTGACCCACATCCAAAACATTGCACCTGGACCGCCAATGTTGATGGCCACTGCCACGCCTGCGATATTCCCCATCCCGATCGTGGACGATAAGGCCGTCATCAACGCTTGAAAATGACTGATTTCACCTGGATCGTTTGGGTCGTCATATTTACCTCGGAGGATATTGATTGCATGTCCAATAAACCGAAATGGCAAAAATTTGGACAAAATCAGGAGATACGTTCCTCCGCCAATTAATAATATCAATAAAGGTAAACCCCAAGCATAAGAAGAGTAGTTCTCAAAAATGGTATCAAGTGTTTCCATAGGAATTGATTTAAAAAATAAAGATATTCTTTTCGGACTGAAAATTTTGAGAATATCATTCAAAAAATCAGGAAAGATTATAAAAGTTATTAATTTTGGATTTTAACATTATATTTACATTTCAACATCACCACTATTGAAATCTCCCAGATTATATTTTCTTGATGCCGTGCGGGCTTTCGCCATCTTGATGATGCTTCAAGGACATTTTATTGACACTTTGCTCAATCCAATCTATCGAGATGATTCTTACATGGCTTATACCATTTGGTCTTATTTTAGAGGAATTACGGCACCTGTGTTTTTTACAATTTCTGGGTTGGTGTTTTTGTATTTATTATTGAAGGCCAATCAAAAAGGAGACGACAGAATTCGGATTCGAAAAGGTTTATCCAGAGGTTTTATGCTGCTTTTAATAGGGTATGCCCTGCGAATTCCGTTTTTTTCGTGGTTAAAAGGACAGTTTGACACTTATTTTTTGGTGGTGGACGTATTGCAGTGTATTGGCATATCTCTGTTACTCACTATCGGTCTGTATTTCATCGCACGAAAGAACAGTCGTGTTCTATCAATTTTACTCTTTACTATAGGCTGTTTCATTTTTTTATGTGAACCTTTATATCGCGATTTGACTTTGCCAAATGTGCCAATTATCTTTTCCAATTATCTGTCCAAGGCAAACGGTTCTGTCTTCAATATTATTCCATGGTTTGGTTATGTCGCATTTGGTGGATGTTTAGCCACCATTTTTTTTCGGAGTTCACAATCAAAACGATTTAAAAAAATACTGATAATTTTATTTTTTATCATTGGAATATTTTTGCTTTGGTTTTCAACTGATGCTTTACATTTTTTATTTTATATGACTCATGTACAATTATTTGAAGATGTATCAAATTATAATTATCTATTTTTGAGATTGGGAAATGTAATGGTTTATTTTGGAACTTTTTATCTATTGGAACGATATATGAAACAATCCATTGTCACCAAGATTGGAGAAAAAACATTGAACATTTACGTGGTTCATTTTATTCTCATTTATGGAAGTTTTACAGGTATTGGCCTAAAACATTTTTGGTACAAATCACTCGAGCCTTGGGAAGCGATATTTGGTGCGATTGTGTTTATGATAGTAGTTTGCTTGATTGTTTTCCACATTGGAAAAACAAATGAATTTATTTACAGCCATCTTCGGAAATTGTTGCATTTGGTGGTTAAACCGAAAAAGGAGATTGAAGGTAAAGATGAAATAGAAGGCAAAGATGAATAGAAAATGTTTTGAATTTAAAAATCTAAATGATCGAATGAATTAAATGGATTGTAATTGATGGTTTCGATTTGGTTAATTCCGATTGAACAAAAAGTTTTCAATATTTTTTGCAATACGTCCCTGAATATCCGAAACATCCGCCTTCACAAAAGACTCTCCCATAATGTTTTCGTACAATTCGATGTATCGTTCACTAACGGTTAAGATATACTCATCCGTCATAACTGGAACCTTCTGCCCATCCAAGCCTTGAAAATCATTGGC
>JBDSFP010000262.1:0-3695 GCA_039919415.1 Aquaticitalea sp.
ACACCTAAACTTTTTGCCTTTCCAATTCCCAAAATTTCGGCTTTGCCATATTCGTTTTTACGGCCAATCATCGCCACAATTTTTGTGGTTCCAATATCCAATCCTACTGAAATCTTATTGTTTTCCATCATTTACTTTTTTGTGCAGATGACTTGTTTATCAAACCTTAAGTTCACTACACTGTACATATTGAGTGTGCTATCTCGCATCGCCTTTTGATAAAACGCCTTGAGATTGTTTATTTTTTTATCCAATTGTTTTAAAGATCCAAGTTGAATTGTAAAATCATCCTTGCGGAACTTTAAATCGATACTTTTATTTTCATTTTGACAGATCTCCACTACATTCTGTTTCAGAAATTCGTCTGTTTGCACCATTCTTGCTACTATAGCAATATTTTGCAGGTTGTTTTTTTCAACAACTCCGGTTACCAAAGGCACTCTTGCCGAGTAATTTGTTGATAATGGCATATATGACCCATCGTCATCGACATAATAGGAGGCATTTGTACTCACTCTTGCTATCGGTTTTTTTTGGTTGATTTCTGCGGTCAACTGGCCATCAACGTTGATGTACACTTGTGCCTCCTTAATCATGGGATTGGAATTCAGGGCAGTTTCCAAGTCGTTCAAATCTATAATTTCTTTAGGCTTATTCGTAACACTCTGTTGATTTACTATTAACAATTTACTAACAGTCTCATGTGTAACAAATAAGTTTTCCTCGCCCAAAAATTTGATGACAGGTTCCCCCACTTTTCTAACTGAATTCCTATTGGAGGAAAACGCAAACAGAAAGCCAACCAAAATTAGCAATCCAATGATTTTTATATGGTTATAATAACGTTTCACTTTTTAAAGCTTGTTTTATATGTTTCACTTCTTCCCCTATATCGCCTGCACCAATGGTCAGGATAACTTGTGCATGTGATTGTTGTATATTTTTGATCAGGTCTGATTTTTCAACTAATTTCTTATTTGGATTGTTGATTTTATTCAAAAGCCAATCTGAAGTGATGCCTTCCATTGGCAATTCTCGGGCTGGATAGATTTCGAGCAACAGAATTTCATCAAATTGTGAGAGACTTTTTGCAAAATCATCTGCAAAATCTTTGGTGCGACTGAATAAATGTGGTTGAAAAATGGCCAGCACTTTTTTGTTGGGATACATTTCCCTGACCGCTTGATGCACCGCATTGATTTCTTCCGGATGATGTGCATAATCATCGATAAATACCAAATCGTCTGTTTTTATTTGATAGGTAAATCGTCGTTTAACCCCTTTGTATGATGCTAAAGCTTTGGCGAGCTGCTGCTGAGGGATGCCGTATTCTACAGACATCGCCAAGGCTATTAGAGCATTCGACAGATTGTGTCTACCAGGTAGGTTAAATTTGAAATTGTTTAGCGTTTGAGTTGGTGTTTTTACATCAAACTCGTAACTGCCATTGATGATTTTAATATTTTGAACTGAATAATCAGAATTGTCCTCTATTCCATAAGTTATCCCTTTGATTGGCAATCCGTTTCTAATGAACAGTTTGCCATTTGGTTTTAATTTTTTGGAAAATTCAACAAATGCTTTTCTTAACTCTTCAGCTTCGCCATATATATCGAGATGGTCAGCATCCATAGAGGTGATGCAGGCCATATCTGGAGACAAAGTCAAAAAGGAGCGGTCAAATTCGTCAGCTTCTACCACAGTTACTGCTGTGCCATTTAGAATGAAATTGGAATTATAATTCTCACTGATGCCACCTAAAAATGCAGTAACTTCAACATTACATTCATTTAATAAATGTCCTAAAATGCTGGTCGTAGTAGTTTTTCCGTGAGTTCCAGCAATGGCAAAACAATAGGTGTTTTTTGTAATTTCTCCTAAAACGGTAGAACGTTTCAGCACCTCAAAATTATTGTTTCTAAAATAAGCCAATTCTTTATGGTCTTTTGGAATTGCAGGTGTGTAAACTATCAAAGTGGAGTCTGAATTCAAAAACTGTTCATCGATATTAGTTACAGCATCTTCAAAATGAACTTTTATTCCCAAATCCTCCAGACTTTCCGTGATGTCTGTTTTTGTTTTGTCATAACCAGCTACCACTTTTCCATTCGCCACAAAATATCGAGCAAGGGCACTCATTCCGATGCCTCCGATGCCGATGAAATAGACGTTATGTATGTGATTTAAGTTCAAGGTTTATAGCGTATTGTTTATGGTTTATGGTTTATGGTTTAAAATGTTGTTTTGCCACGGATACACGAATATTTTTGAAAGTTGTCCTGATTCTTGGCTATTTTTTCTTTTGTCTATTTTCTATTCTCTTTTTTCCTATTTCTTATCCAATAATTTCTCAACTTCATCCGCAATGTCTTTGGTTGCATTTACCAATGCCAGTTTTTTAATATTCTCTTTTAATTCTTGTTGTTTTTCGGTTGAGGCCACCAACTGTGAAAAAAGGTTTTCAAAATTGACTTCCAAATCGGTCTCATTAATCAATAAAGCAGCATCCTTTTCGACGATTGCCATTGCATTTTTTGTTTGATGGTCTTCTGCAACATTGGGTGAAGGAATAAAAATGACAGGTTTTCCAACGACACACAATTCCGAAACTGAACTCGCCCCAGCACGAGAAATAATAAAATCGGAAGCCGCATAAGCGAAATCCATGTTGTTGATGAAAGAATTTACTTGCACATCTTCATTATGGTTGTATTTTTTATACTGTTCATAATACAGTTTCCCACATTGCCAGATTATTTGAACGTTTTGGGTTTGGAAAAACTCCAATTCCTTTTCAATTAATTCATTGATGCGCTTTGAACCAAGACTTCCTCCTAAAATCAACAAGGTATATTTTCCATGTTTTTGTTTAAACGCATCTTTAGCTTCAACCGTTTTGTTATCAATATTCAACAAATCCCGTCGAATTGGATTTCCTGTTTTTATCAATTTATCCTTTGGGAAAAAACGTTCCAATCCATCGTATGCCACACAGATTTTATCCATTTTCTTACCCAAAATTTTATTCGTAATTCCGGGATAGGAATTTTGTTCTTGTATTAAACATGGAACTCTATTTGATGCTGCCATTTGTAACAAAGGACCGCTTGCAAAACCTCCAGTACCAATGGCGACATCTGGCTTAAATTTTCTGACGATTTTTCTGGCTTTTATCAAACTGCTCATCAATTTTAATGGAAAGGCCAAATTTTTAGCGGTCAATTTCCGCTGAACCCCAGATATCCAAAGCCCTTCGATTTTGTAGCCTGCCTGTGGCACTTTTTCCATTTCCATTCTGTCCAAGGCACCTACGAACAAAAATTCAGCATCCGGAAAACGGGATTTCAACTCATTCGCAATGGCGATGGCAGGATAGATATGTCCTCCTGTGCCACCACCTGAGAGAATTATTTTATATGTTTTTTTTTCTATTGCCACGAATGTTTTCTATTCAATTTCCAAATTAAAAATCCCAAATTCTAATCTATCTTTTGATACTCTTTTTTCTTTTCTCTTGTTTCTATTTTCTTTTTTAAATCGCTTCACTTAAAATTTCGAGAGGATTATCCATTGCATCTTCTTCTTTCATGAGTTCCTCACGTTTTGCGCTGACACTCAAAATTATACCAAAGGCCAAACATGTCATCCAGATAGAGGTTCCACCGCTACTTATCAATGGTAAGGTTTGACCTGTG
>JBDSFP010000263.1:0-2734 GCA_039919415.1 Aquaticitalea sp.
CTGGTTTCAGCATCTTTTTATTTATAAGTAAACGATGAAGTCATGAGTAAAGTATCTTATTACACGGCAGAAGGATTAAAAAAATTAAGGGACGAATTAAATCAGTTACGGGATGTGGAGCGTCCGAAGGCCTCACAGGCCATTGCGGAAGCTAGGGATAAAGGTGATTTGAGTGAAAATGCAGAATATGATGCAGCCAAGGAAGCCCAAGGCATGTTGGAAATGAAAATCGCCAAACTTGAAGAAGTTAACGCTAATGCACGTCTGATTGACGAATCACAATTGGATAGTTCAAAAGCATTGGTATTATCCAAAGTGAAAATAAAAAACCAATCCAATGGGAAGGAAATTACCTACACCTTGGTCGCAGATGGCGAAGCGGACTTGGCTTCGGGAAAAATTTCGGTCAATTCTCCAATCGGCCATGGTCTTTTGGGTAAATCGGTGGGCGATGTTGCTGACATCCAAGTCCCAAATGGGGTGATGAAATTTGATATTCTGGAGATTTCACGTTAAATTCCTGTGAAGGCAGGAATCTCATGAATGATTCTTAATTCATCTTTCCCATCCAAATCAAAACAATGATTTTAACAATAAAAGTCCTGTTCAAATAAAACCGAACAGGATTTTTCTTTTATATTTACAATAGACAACGGAGAAAAGACAACAGACACTATGGCAAGTATTTTCACAAAAATAATCGATGGCGAAATTCCTTGTTATAAAGTTGCTGAAACCAGGGATTTCATTGCCTTTTTGGATGTCAATCCGAATGCCAAAGGACATACGCTATGCGTCCCAAAAATTGAAGTGAACAAGATATTTGATTTGGATGATGTCACTTATGTTGGCTTAATGGAATTTTCCAGAAATGTTGCCGTCGCATTGGAAAAAGCAGTGCCATGCAAACGCGTTGGGATGACAGTCATTGGCTTGGAAGTTCAGCACGTACATGTGCATTTGATTCCTTTGAATTCTATGGATGATGCACGATTTATCAATAAAGTAAAACTTGAAAAGAAAGAGTTTGAAACCATTGCAAAAAGAATTAGCGACCATCTTTAGGAATTGAAGAGATAGACGTTTAATAAAACTATCAATGCAATAGCAGCGATTAATACTATCCAAGTCAATTTTTTGAGTTTGAAAGTGGCCGATTTAGGCACAAATGCTCTTTGTTGATACTCAAAAACCTGCTCCAAATCATTCGTCCATCTTACAGGGTAAATTTCAGTATTACACGTATGGCAGACTAAAGTATGTTTGATATCATTGGAAATGGCTTTATAGAAAGCGTTTTCCACAAATTTCTGTTTGAATGTAAGTTGAAGACCGTCAGTAGAATAGCATTCCGGACAATGATTAATAAGTTCAACTTCCTTTACGGTGAAAAATTTCTCTTCCATAAGATAAATATACTAAAACCTGTTTTGCATTTTAACCCTAATTAAATAAAAAGACCAAAATCTTCATTTTTTACCTCTACCGATTGCTATTTGGAGGGCAATAGTTTCAAAATTTGGTCAAAACGTAAGAGAGGATACTAAACAATTTTTAAAGAGATTTGCATCGTCGTCCCTTTTCCGATTTCAGAATGTAAGACTTTGATGCGACCTTTGTGATAATCCTCAATAATACGTTTTGCCAATGAAAGGCCCAAACCCCAGCCCCGTTTTTTACTTGTAAAACCTGGCTCGAAGATTTTATGGTATAAATTTTTTGGAATCCCTTTTCCCGTATCTACAATATTGATTTTTACGTAGGTATCTGTTTGAAAAATAGTTACATTCATAGTGCCTTTGCCCTTCATCGCATCAATGGCATTTTTTACCAAATTCTCTATTGTCCAACTGTATAACTGGCTATTCAAGTGTACATAAATTGGATGTTCTGGTGCTGAAATTTCAAATTTGATCAAATTGGACGAACGCGCTTTCAGATATTCATATGACTCTACGGTTTCTTTTACAATATCCGATTTTTTAAGTGTCGGGATGGAACCAATTTTGCTGAATCGATCCGTAATCGTCTGAAGCCGGATGATATCTTTTTCAATTTCCAGAAGATAGGATGGATTTACATTTTCCGATTTAAGAATTTCCGTCCAACCAACCAATGATGAGAGTGGTGTGCCAATTTGATGCGCCGTTTCTTTAGCCATCCCTGTCCAAAGCTTGTTTTGTGTCGCAATTTTGGAACTTCGATAGAAAAAATAAACAACTGCTCCGAAAAGGAAAATGATGAGCAATAAGGCCAAAGGATAGTATTTGAGTTTGTTTAGCAAATCGGAATTACCATAGTAAATGGTATTGAGCAGTTTGCCCTCAATACGCACGTCAATTGGTGCATTCTCACTTTTGAATCGGTCCAGGAGATTTTTTGCATATTCAGGATCGTTCAATAAGTTTTCATCAATATTTTTGCTGCTAGTTATATTCCCTTGATCATCCACAAGAATCATTGGAGTTGAATTATTGCTCTCAAGTATGCGTGAGGTTACCTCAATTTCATCATCGGATATGGAACCACTCAAATTTTCCTGTGCAAAAGACCAATTCTGCATTTTGGTACGTTCTTCAGCTTTAAAATTTTGAAAGAAAATATAGGTATTCCAAAGAATCAAGGAGATGATGATAAACGATGCCAAGATGATGATCCATCGCAAAATGTTTCGATTCATTTTAAATGTCATTCGCAAAAATTTTCAATTTTAAATATAATGTAAATATGTTAA
>JBDSFP010000280.1:0-2597 GCA_039919415.1 Aquaticitalea sp.
ATTTTGCGCTCTTCCCAATTTTTGCCCATGATAAAATCTGGCATGAAAACGCTCAAACCATGTGCCAATAAGCCTATGCCCCAAAATCCCAAAGTGATAAAATTTTCCCATTTAAAATAATTTTCTCCTTGATCGAGATTTTGAACGTTTATAACCACAATCATTAGGTTTATAACAATGTACACCACCAAATGTGAATAAAAACCTTTGATGCGCTTTACCTTTTTGACAGCTCTATCATACTTGTCGTTTTCCATAAATTCATTTTCCATTAGTTCCATGTGTTAGTTTGTTCTTCTTGCTCCATGATTTCCCTTATTTTTCGATCTTCCCAAGACTTTCCGTAACCGAAAACTCCGAAGGCGTGAAAAATAATTCCCATTCCCCATCCCAGCATTGGGAACCAGAACCATTGGAAACTCGTCGATGATTGGTAGTTGATGAATATTAGAAAAGGAATCACAAGGCAATAAGAAATAATATTTCCATAAAATCCCTTGATTTCTTCGACTCGTTTTTTTGCTTTGTAATAAGCGTTTGCCTGATTGTTGTACTGTTGAATTTCCATGATTGATACTTGTTTGGTAAGCATCGGTATTGCAACTGCAAAACTTTCCGCTTGTTGATTGATATTAAGTTTTTTATTTGTCAATAGATCGTAGCGTTGTTTGATATTTTCCAATCCAACACCACTACTTTTTTTGACGATTTGTTTAGGTTGCAAATTGTTCTCCACAATGAGCATCCCTTCAGATTCATAGATTCGGATGTGCAATGGTTTGTTCGTGGTTACCATATTGTGCTTTACGGAATTTTCCAATAACAATTGCAAGGACAATGGCACCACTTTACATTCAGGGTTTACCGCTCGTTCTGGAATGTCAAAAATGATGCTGTCTTCAAATCGCATTTTCAGCAACGACATATAGGTTCTCGCAAAATCCAATTCTTCATCAACAGAGACCAAATCCTTGTTTTTTTGCTCCAACACATAGCGATAGACTTTGGACAGCGAAGTTGTAAACTTTTGTGCATTCTCTGGATTTTCCTCAATAAGACTCGTTAATACATTCAAACTGTTAAACAGAAAATGCGGATCTAACTGATTTTTCAAGGCATCGAAACGCGCATTGGCTGTTCCCGCGATGACTTTTTGCTCTTTTACTTTATTTTGCTGAAACTTATTGTAGAAATAGACAAAATGAAATATAATCACAATAGTCAATGTAATCCACAAACCAAATCTATAATTGCTCCATCGTTGGTTCTGTAGGAATTCCTTCCAATTAAAGCCATGGAAGAATGCAAATTGAAGTCCATTGAGAATGACCAAGCCCAACATGGTTACAATCACAGAACCAAATATCCCAATGGAAAGTCGTTTTAACCGTTCCTCCTTGGTCCATTGTAAGCCTTCGAGATAATCAAAATAATAGTAATTGGAATATCCCAAAAGGAAACTATACAACTGATAAAATCCAAAATCTATCAAAAATTCATTAAAGTTTTCATACTGAAATCCTTGTGAAAGAACATTACCCAAAAGGTAAACCAAGCAACCAATAAAGAAGGTGACATAAATATTTTTCCAGTATTTGCTCATCATAAAAACTATAAAATTTGCTTACTCTTTACAGGATTTCAACACCACTTGTGCATGTTCTTTTCCCCAATTTGGATAAAATTCCTTGTTAGGTTTAAAGTTAGCAAAAAGTTCAATGGCACGTTCCACATCCTTACAGAACGGTTTGGTATCCTGACCAAAATATTTGGCACTTCCCATATTCCATTCTGCTCTGCCCAATACAACCATCGGGTTTTCAGGAGACAATTGATAGGCTTTATTATAAAGTTCGTTGATTTTAACAGAATATTTCATGCCATACGTCCTACCGTCAAAAGCAACCCAATTGGTGTAAATTTGAGCCTGCATGACCAACAGATCGGCATTGTCTTTTTCCATTCCCATTGCTGTGTTGAGATATTCTTGGGCTTTTTCGAGTTGTGCCGTTATTTTTTGTGGATCTTTTTCTTCCCAAGATTTAAGACTGTTCATTTGGGCGATGTAATAATTTGGAAGCCATTCTTTTGGTTCCGCCGCTGCAATTCGTTCGAACATCTGCTCGGCTTCCGTCCAATTGTCAGCTTTCCAAAGACTAAAGGCCTTAGTCATTCCTTTCTCGAAATTGGTCTGTGCATTTATGGCATAGGAAACCAAAAGTGTAGCAAAAAGGATTAAATGTTTCATGATTGTTCTTTTAAATGATGCTGCAAATATCAAGTGAGATTCCTTTCAACAAAAAATACTATTCCTCAAATGTCGATTTTTATGTCTGAATTGTCAATTTTCATCACAAATTTTAAGTGTGTACTAAAACCAACTTATATTTTTTATACTTTAGCGCCTCTCAATTATTAAGTTTGAAACAATTCACAGCGTCTCTATTATTGATTATTTTCTCCTTCAATGCCATAGGATGTTACCTTCTGTTGTCCCTTCAAAAATATGAGGCACGACAGGAAATGCTCAAGCACATTAAGACGCATATCCCAGATTCTGAATTGACGATTATTAAAATCACATCCCAAAACAAAAA
>JBDSFP010000308.1:0-4720 GCA_039919415.1 Aquaticitalea sp.
GCTCCATGATTTTGTCGGCATACCCGTCATCTTCTTTCCATGCCAATACCACCGATTGCATGATGTTTCCAGAAGTAAATAATAGCATCACATATTCTCCTTTTTTATATTTATCTGTCAATGGAACGGGAAAATCCGCGGAACCATAGACCTTCAAACCTTCTTGATTGTTGGGTGTAACGAACTTTTCCTGTTTTGTTATAATGTTTCTAATTCCATTGTTTTCAAATATTTTTAGACCTCCTGAAGCCGCTTTGACTAAATCGATTTTAGTGGAATCTGGAAGTTTGAAATTGGTCGTGGTCACCCCAATATTGATATCACTTAAAATAGTTCCATAAGTAAACATCGTGGTTTTCGCCTGACTCATTTGGTCGATTTTTTGTGAATCGGCCCGTTGCAGAACTTCGGGTGTGGAGATATAAATCGGAGGAATTCCGTACGCGCTATTGACCCAATTACCTTCTAACAATTCTTTGCTATCGTTGCCAACAATTGTATCTTTTACGTAATCATAGCCATATTTGATTACGAATCCTCCGATGGTCGCCATGAGCAATATTACACCTACAACCACCGTAATAAGAACTTTTCTACGTTTCTTTTTGCGTTCCTGTTCTTCTTTGTATTGCTGATTGAGCAATTTTTCTTCTTCAGTTGGCTCTGGAAGCGCTTCCTTAACATGGTCAATTTCCAAATCGATTGTATTCCTGTCGATTTTTGCCAATTCGACATCTGGTGCAGATTTGGCAAATTTCACTAAATCGGCACGTTTCAATATGGTTTCAATGTTTCGGATGTCTTCCTTACTCAATTCGATTTGGTTGCCATCTTTAAGCAAATTCAAACGAGTGACCAATTGATCCGTGGTGCTTTCCAAGGCTCGGTCATAGACTTTCTCATCGAGATATTTTCGGATGATGAAGGTCAATTCCGAATAATAACCTTTCAGTTGGGATTGTTGCAGATAATCAGTTTCATCCAGTTTCCTCAATGCCAATTTTGCTCGTTCGTAAGGTGGCAATAAGGCAATTTCCTCTTCCTCTGTCAATGGTTTTTTTCTCCAAACAAACCAATATAAAAGAAAAGCTATCAATAACAGAATTCCTAAAATGATCAATGCAGTTTTCCACCAATTGCTGGAACTTTTTTCAACTTGAATGTAAGGTTTGATATCATACAAACCTTGTTTTGTAGTATCGACCTTTATATTATTGATCTCAACTTTCAACGAATCGGTAAAGAATGTTTTACTGCCAATGATGATTTTTTGCCTTGGAATGGTGTAATGGCCAGAATCAAATTGGGTCAATCCGTATGATTTGATGAGATTGTATTTGGCGTTATTCTTGGTCGTATCAATTTTATAGGATTCGATCATTTCCAAAGGCGAAAAAGTTTGTCCTTCGGGAAATACAACTAAATCGGTTGTATCTGCTTCGACTTGGATTTTGTAGGTAATTTGTGCTCCAATCTTGATTTTTGTGGAATCGATCGAGGATTTTACTTGGGAAAAAGAGATGAAAGAGAAGAGAAAAAAGAGGAAAGAGAAAAAACTGGAAGCTCGAAGCTGGAAGCTCGAATTTGGGAGCTCGAAGCTGTAAGTGATAGTAGTAGTAAATCGTAAATCGTAAATCATAAATCGTAAATCGTTACGCTCTTCTTTTAAAATATCCCAACAACTTTTTCACATAGCTTTCATCCACACGGCAATCAATTGTTCCTGCACCCGACTTTGAAAAACTGTCTTTATAATATTCTACTTTTTCGTGATAGTATTTGGAATAGTTGTTTCTGACAGATTTTGACGCGGTGTTGACGAGCATCAATTCGCCAGATTCTTCGTCATGCATTTGTACCATTCCAAGGTTGGGAATTGCTTCTTCTCGTTTATCATACACACGAATGCCAGTAATGTCATGTTTTTTGGCGACGATTTTGACGGTGTGATTGTAATCATCAGTTATAAAATCAGAGAGTACAAAGACAATCGCTTTCTTTTTCATGACACTGGACATAAATTTTAAAGCTCCCGCAACATCTGTCTTTTTGCTTTTTGGTTGAAATTCTATCAATTCACGGATGATTCGAAGCACATGAAAACGGCCTTTTTTCGGCGGAATGTACAATTCGATTTGATCAGTAAACAAAATCAATCCTATTTTGTCATTGTTCTGCGTGGCTGAAAACGCTAAGGTTGCGGCAATTTCAGTAATGATTTCATTTTTGAACTGATCTTCAGTTCCAAACCATTCCGACCCTGAAATATCCACCATCAACATCATGGTCAACTCACGCTCTTCCTCAAAAACCTTGATAAAAGGTTCGTTGTATCTGGCCGTCACATTCCAATCGATATTTCGTATATCATCGCCATACTGATACTCTCGCACTTCACTAAAAGTCATACCACGTCCCTTGAAGGTCGAATGGTATTCGCCACCAAAAATATGATCGGACAACCTGCGTGTCTTGATCTCTATTTTCCGTACTTTCTTGAGAAGTTCTTTGGTATCCATTGTTTAGTCTGCAGTTTTCAGTCGCAGTTTTCAGTTGGTCGTTAATGAAGTATAATTCAACACAAGAAGCAAACTGCTTACTGCGACTGAACACTGCCAACTTCTTTACGGTACTTCTATTTCGTTAACAATCTTATTGATGATGTCTACGGATGTGACATTTTCGGCTTCGGCTTCATAAGTTAGGCCGATTCTGTGACGCAATACATCATGGACGACTGCACGAACATCTTCTGGAATCACATAACCACGACGCTTGATGAAGGCGTAGCATTTTGCTGCCATCGCCAAATTGATACTTCCACGTGGCGATGCACCAAATGAAATCAACGGTTTAATGTCTGAAAGTTTATATTTTTCTGGATAACGTGTTGCGAAGATGATATCGAGAATGTACTTTTCGATTTTTTCATCCATATAGACTTCCCGAACTGCTTGTTGCGCCCGTAAAATAGTTTCTACGGAAACAACAGCGTTCACTTTATCAAAAGCTCCTTTAAGGTTAGCTCTCATGATGAGTTGCTCTTCGTCCTGTTTTGGATAATCTATGACTGTTTTCAACATAAAACGATCCACTTGTGCTTCTGGTAACGGATAGGTTCCTTCTTGTTCTATTGGATTTTGTGTAGCCATCACCAAGAATGGTCTGTCCAATTTAAAAGTTTCGTCACCAATGGTCACTTGCTTTTCCTGCATTGCCTCCAACAAAGCGGACTGCACTTTGGCAGGAGCACGGTTAATCTCATCTGCCAAAACGAAATTGGCGAAAATCGGTCCTTTCTTGATAGAGAAATCATTGATTTTCATATTGTAAATCAAAGTACCTACTACATCTGCAGGCAATAAATCGGGTGTGAATTGTATTCTACTGAATTTTGCATCAATAGCTTGGGCGAGTGTGTTGATTGCCAAGGTTTTTGCCAAACCTGGTACTCCTTCCAGTAAAATGTGGCCTTGGCCAAGCAGACCAATGAGCAATCGCTCAAGCATATAACGTTGTCCGACGATGACCTTATTCATTTCCAACATCAACAAATCGACAAATGCACTTTCTCTTTCGATTTTTTCGTTAATTGATTTGATATCAATTGCAACCGTATCTTCCATATTGAATAAAATTTAATTTAGTCTCAAAGAGGTATAATTTTTTGAGGATTCAAATTTGTTAAAATTAATCGTGGACTGCTGTTAATAATTGGTTAAAAGTTCAATGTTTTAATAGTATTTTAACCTATTATCTTTTTATTTTTAGACTTCAATTCAAATAAATATATGAAAAACAACTATTCAAGGGTAATTGCAGGCACGATGACTTGGGGAAGCTGGGGAAAACAATTCTCCAAAAAAGAGATGATAGATCTGATGCACCATTGTATCAATCAAGGAATAACCACCTTTGATCATGCCGATATTTATGGAGGTTACACGACGGAAGCCGAATTTGGAAATGCCTTTGTAGAAAGTGGAATCAATCGACAAGCGCTTGAACTCATTTCAAAATGTGGCATTCAATATCAGGCTGATAACAGAACTAATAAAGTTAAGCACTATAGTTACAGCAAGGATTACATCATTTGGTCAGCAGAAGAATCCTTAAGACATCTAAAAACCGATTATCTGGATTTGTTTTTGTTACATCGCCCAAGTCCGTTGATGCAACCCGATGAGATTGCAGAAGCCATTTCAACGTTGAAAAAAGAAGGCAAAATCAAGGCATTTGGAGTGTCTAATTTTACCACTTCGCAAGTCGAATTGATTTCAAGTACGACTGAAATTTCCGCAAACCAAATCGAGTTTTCGTTGACGCAACATTCTGCGATGCACGACGGCACTTTGGACCAGATGATACTCAAAAAAATCACGCCGATGGCATGGTCTCCTTTGGGAATTGTTTTTAAAGACGATAGTGAACAAACGCAACGCATCCACAATCAATTTGGCGAGTTGATGAAAAAATACAATGCCACTGAAGACCAATTGCTATTGGCATGGATACTGAAACATCCTTCAAATATACATCCAGTGATTGGAACAACGACCAAGCAACGAATAGTTGACGCAGCAAAAGCTGTTGAAATTGACTTGGAATTGGAAGATTGGTTTTTGATGTTGGTGGCGAGTCAGGGGCATAGAGTGCCTTAAGCAATTCCTGCGAAAGCAGGAATCCCATGAATAAAAAGATAAAATTAGAATCGAGTTAA
>JBDSFP010000380.1:0-5917 GCA_039919415.1 Aquaticitalea sp.
TCCAGAATTCAGTGATGCCAAATTTGAAGTTGTGGATAAGGATATGGAGATTGATATTAAGTTGCAATAATCTCTCGCAGAGTCAAAGAGTCGCAAATAAAAAAGAGAATAGAGAATAGAGAATAGAGAAAAATCGAGATCATTATTTTATGCTCCCGATTTTTTTTTGTTTTCGAAACTTTGCGCCTCGGCGCCTCTGTGAGAAAAATATTAAACCGTTTCTCCCAGCCAAGCCTTCATCATCCAAACGGTTTTTTCCTGTTCGGTAATAAAATCGCTCATCATTGCGTTGGTACCTTCATCATTGATTTCGGCTGATTTATCAAGAATCATTCGTTCGATTTTCAATAATTCAGCCAGTGAATCAACAATCAATTGCACTGCTTTTTCATCCTCCGAAACATTTTTACCAACTGGCACTTTTGCAGCTTTTATGTAGTCATCAAAGGTATGTAATGGTGTTACACCTAGAGTCAGGATACGTTCCGCAATTAAGTCCACCTTTATATTGGCGTCGGTGTAGAGTTCCTCAAATTTTGGATGCAGGTCAAAAAATCGTTTTCCTTTAATGTTCCAATGAATCCCTCTTAAATTTTGATAATAAATTTGAAAATTGGCCAGCAAGTGATTCAAATCTTCTGCTAATTCCTTTGTTTTCTTGGTGTCGAGACCTATACTGTTTTTTGTCATGATTTCTATTTTTATTATATGTTTCCAATTTACCACATAATTAACAGTAATAAGTATAGTTTTTATTAATTGTTTATATAATTTTATAGTTTAAATGAATAACTATGACCATCACACAATTAAAGTATGTTCTAGCAATTGCCGAGCAGAAGAATTTCACAAAGGCGGCAGAAAAATGTTTCGTAACACAGCCCACTTTAAGCACTCAAATACAAAAACTTGAGGAAGAACTGGATATTTTGATTTTTGATCGAAGCAAAAAGCCCATTGATCTGACTTCCATTGGAAGAAAAATAGTTAATCAAGCTCGTAATATCGTGAACGAATCCGAAAGAATCCAAGACATTGTCGATCAACAAAAAGGATTTATTGGAGGCGAATTTAAATTGGGAATCATTCCAACGGTAATGCCAACCTTACTTCCCATGTTCTTGAAGTCCTTCATCAAAAAATACCCAAAAGTAAAGCTCAAAATTGAGGAACTGACCACGGAAGAGATCATGCAGCGCATCCATGAAGGTCATTTGGACGCTGGGATTGCAGCAACACCCTTGGAAAATGAGAACATCAAGGAGCGTCCTTTATACTACGAACCTTTTGTAGGATACATTCCAAAAGAGCATCGTTTACATGATAAGAAAAAAATTAACGTTGACGATTTGGATATTGATGATATGTTATTGTTGGAAGATGGGCATTGCTTTAGGGATGGCGTCATCAATTTATGTAAAGCATTCAAAAATCAAACCGACGACAGTTTTCAATTGGAAAGCGGAAGTATCGAGACCTTGATAAAATTGTCGAATGAAGGCTTGGGAATGACACTTCTGCCATACTTACATACAATGGAACTAAACGAAAACTTACAGACGAATCTTCATTATTTCAATGATCCTTCTCCAGCCAGGGAAGTGAGTTTAATCTTTCATAAGAGCGAGCTTAAAATGCAGATCATCGATGCACTTCACAAAGTGATTTCCGGCATCATACGCGGAGCGATTGCATTTTCGAATGTGAAGATCATAAGTCCATTGCCTAAATAAAAAAAGCGACTGGAAAGTCGCTTTTTGTTATGGTTTTAGATAAATTAAACATTGATTTAAATCCGGGTTCTGTAAAATCAGTGATTTGATAAAGATAGTAAGTTCTTCCAGTTCATAGGGTAATAAACGTTGAATTGCTTTTTGTACTTCTCTACAGAACAAGGTAGCGTCGAAACTCACTTTTTTAAGTACCGTTTTAGTGTACTCAAACATTGCTCTTGCCATTTTGTTAATAGGTTTAGGGGTTAAATAAGTAGATGTAATTATAAGCAGCGGATTTTAAAATAGAATCTAAATTTACTAAAAAAAACGATCGGATTCCTAAAAAAGCCGATAATTAACAAAGAGTTGTTCTTTTTTTCTAAAAAACTATCTGAAAACTGCCTACCACTTAAGACTGAAAACTAAAACCGATTATCTCCGTCCAAAAGATTGCCCAATCCACCGAGAATACTGCCTTCACCCCTATCTTTTCCACCTCCTTGTGGCGCACTCGCCCAGACACGTGCCGCTAAACGGCTAAAAGGTAATGACTGGATATATACCGTTCCAGGGCCTTGAAGTTTGGCGAAAAACAAGCCTTCGCCTCCAAAGACCTTGTTCTTGATGCCTCCTATGAATTCGACATCGTAATCAACATCCTGTGTAAAGCCTATTAAACATCCAGTATCGACCCTTAATATTTCGCCTGACTTTAATTCTTTTTTGGCCATCGTTCCGCCACCATGGACAAATGCCATCCCATCTCCTTCCAATTTTTGCATGATAAAGCCTTCGCCTCCAAACAAACCTCTTCCCAATTTTTTTGAAAATTCGATGCCAACGCTAACTCCTTTGGCTGCACACAAAAAGGCATCTTTCTGGCAAATAAATTTTCCCCGGAATTCGGTTAAATCAATGGGAATGATTTTACCGGGATAAGGGGACGCAAAAGATACGTTGCGTTTCCCCGATAGCACATTGTAAAAGGCGGTCATAAATAGACTCTCGCCTGTAAGTACACGTTTTCCTGCGCCAAGGAGGGAACCCAAAAGACCTTTATTGTTTTCAGATCCATCGCCAAAAATGGTTTCCATTTTAATGCCATCGTCCATCATCATAAAACTGCCCGCCTCAGCAATGATAGCTTCTTGTGGGTCCAATTCTATTTCTACATATTGCATTTCCTCCCCATAGATTCTATAGTCAATTTCGTGTGATTTCATATTGTTGATTTGTTTTTTTGTTTTGTTGTTTGTTGACTATTGGTTTCCAAAATTTACGATTTGTTACAGATGAGGGTAAATTCCAATTAAAAAAATTCCAAATTCCAAAACGAAAAATTGCACAGTCACACTTGTATATTTTCATCCACAATTAGAAATTTGGAATTTGATGCTTTCATATTGGAATTTTAGGTTTGTTATTTTTAACTTGTAACAAAACTACCATACAGTCGTCTTACAAATAACTAATCAATTTCTTTTCACTTTGGAAACCATTTTAACCATCAATCATCTGACCAAAAAATTTGGTTATCTCACAGCAGTAAAGGATTTAAGTTTTACCATCAACAAAGGCAATGTCTACGGTATTTTAGGTCCCAACGGAAGTGGAAAGTCCACAACACTCGGGATTGTTTTGAATGTCGTTAACAAGACTTCGGGCGAATTTAGTTGGTATAATGGGAAAACAACGACCCATGACGCTTTGAAAAAGGTTGGCGCCATCATTGAACGGCCCAATTTCTATCCTTATATGTCTGCCTATCAAAACCTAAAATTGGTCTGTAAGATTAAGGGGGTCCCATTTTCAAAAATAGACGAGAAGCTTGAAATCGTTGGGCTTACAGAACGGAAAGATAGCAAATTCAGCACCTATTCCTTGGGAATGAAACAACGATTGGCAATTGCTTCCGCGTTATTGAACGATCCTGAAATCTTGATTTTGGATGAACCAACCAATGGATTGGATCCACAAGGCATCCATCAGATCCGTTCGTTGATCAAACAGATTGCTTCTACTGGAACTACAATTTTACTGGCCTCACATCTATTGGACGAAGTGGAAAAGGTGTGTTCGCATGTTGTGGTACTTCGCAAGGGAGAAAAACTGTATTCTGGACGTGTGGATGAAATGATAAGCAGTCAAGGTTTTTTTGAATTAAAAACCTTGCAACAGGAAGAATTGATAAAATTACTGGAAGCCGATAAAAATTTCAGCAAACTTAAAGTTGAGGGCGATTTGATTACGGCTTTTTTGAACGAATCGATGGATGCTTCAATGTTCAATAAGTTGATGTTCGAAAAAGGAATCGTTCTATCCCATCTTGTAAAACGAAAAGAAAGCCTTGAAGAGCAATTTTTGCAACTGACAGACAACCACTAATTCCAAACAAAACCATCCCATGTTACGACTCATCAATCTCGAATTACAGAAACTCTTGTTAAGCCGAGTCAACAAAGTGTTGATTTTCATTTCTTTCATTTTGCCATTCACAGTTCTCATTCTTTCCTCCATCAAAATCAACTTCTTTGGATTTTTCACATTGGAATTGGGCGAACTTGGGATTTTCAATTTCCCCATCATTTGGCATATTACCACGTTTTTTGCGTCGTACTTTAAATTGTTTTTTGCCATTGTGGTCGTGAGTATGATCGGCAATGAATACAGTAACAAAACCATCAAACAAAATTTGATAGATGGGCTGAGCAAAAAGGAATTCATCCTTTCAAAGTTTTATACCATTGTCTTCTTTTCGTTGATTTCCACCATTCTCATAGCAGTGGCATCATTTTTAATCGGCCTTTATTATTCCAGCTACACCGAAGCAGCCATCATTTTTAGGGAAACCGAATTTTTACTGGCATACTTTGTGAAATTGGTCGGATTTTTCACATTATGTCTGTTTTTTGGAATGTTGGTAAAACGTTCCGCATTCGCGTTGGCCTTTTTGTTTGTTCTTTATATTGTGGAATGGTTGATTTTTTGGGGTGCTTACAAAGCTTTTGGAAATACCGATACTGCGTGGAAAATCAAAAATTATCTGCCTTTGGAATCCATGTACAAATTGATAGATCAACCTTTTCAACGTATCATCATGACTAAATATCCCGAAAAAGTGGATTTGACCTATGATTATGGAGTACATTGGTATGAAATTGTCATTGTGTTGGGTTGGACAGCCATATTTGTCTTTTTGTCCTATCGATTATTAAAAATGCGGGATTTGTGATACCTTTGATAGCTATTGCTATCTCATGAAAACGCTTTCGTTCCTGTTTGTTTTAATAAGCATTCAATCCCTAGCCCAAAATCAAGCTGCCAATTGGAACTTTGGCTATGGTGCTGGACTCCAATTTGATTTGGAAGCAAATCGGTTGACTTCCATCAACGGTAGTGCTCTGTCCACAAATGAAGGTTGTGCCACGATTTCCAATGCTTTTGGTGCTTTGTTATTTTATACCGACGGTTCTTCCATTTGGAACCGAAATAATGATTTGATGCCCAACGGAAGTGGACTGTATGGGGACTCTTCAAGCACCCAATCAGCCATCATCGTTCCTAAACCAAATGATCCAAATTTGTATTATGTATTTACCGTAGACAATGCCTTAGACGGTAATAATTTTGGTTTGAATTATTCAATTGTAGACATAACACTCAATGGTGGATTGGGAAATGTAACCAACAAAAATATCAATCTACTACCCATTTGTTCTGAAAAAATTAGTGCAGTACTGAAAGATTGTTTGACCAAATCGATTTGGGTGATCACTTTTGCATCACAAAGTAAAACTGGAAGTAATTACAATACATTTTATGCTTATGAAGTTTCCAATACAGGTGTCAGTTCAGAACCAGTTATTTCTACTTTCAATTCAATCAGCACCCAAGAAGGCAGGGGCTATTTAAAACTGTCTCCAGATGGTCAAAAATTGGTGTCTGCCAATATGGGAAGTGGGCTTTTCCTTTTCAATTTTGATGTTGCCACCGGAATTGTGGGCAATCATCAACAATTGTCCATCAATACCAATAGCAATAGTGCGTATGGAGTGGAATTTTCGCCCAATAGCCAAGTATTATACGTTAATTCTTCCAATGACTCACAAAGTACCAGTCCTTCAGCGCATCAGTCTACCTTAAGCCAATATGATTTGACCGCTGAGAATATTTCCAATACACGTATCACTATTGATCAAAGG
>JBDSFP010000415.1:0-3635 GCA_039919415.1 Aquaticitalea sp.
CGATCTGAATGCCTATGATGTGGTATATTACGCTGGTGACTGCAACGCTGGCAGTAAAACCATTGCCATCAATTTACCAAATGATGAACAAGTGCAACTCAAAAAAGGCACACGTCGTTTGCAGCTAAAAAATGCGATGCGAGCGAAATTTGATAAAATAATGATACCGGTTTCTGACCTGTTGATTGATCCGTCGCAACGTCAATATGTGACCTTTGATGCTTTTTTTGAAAACACGATGTTTCATGAAGTGGCTCATGGTTTGGGTATCAAAAACACCATCAATGGAAAAGGAACAGTTCGTACCTCACTGAAGGAGCTATCGAGCGCTTTAGAAGAAGGCAAGGCAGATATTCTTGGCTTGTATATGATTCAGCAACTGAATGCCAAAGGCGAATTGACCCACGACTTGAAGAACAACATGGTCACTTTTATGGCCGGAATTTTCCGTTCGGTTCGTTTTGGAGCTTCTTCGGCGCATGGCAAGGCGAATATGATCCGGTTTAATTTCTTTAAGGAAAAAGGTGCTTTCACAAGAAATGAAGATAGCACTTATAAAGTTGATTTTGACCAAATGCAAGTCGCCATGAAAGACTTATCCAATCTTATTCTAACATTTCAAGGCAACGGCGATTATGATGGTGTTGCGAAATTTGTGGCCGAAAAAGGTGTGATTTCTTCCGAATTGCAAGCCGATTTGGATCGTTTGAGTGCTGAAGAAATTCCTGTGGATGTCATTTATGAGCAAGGCACGGAAGTTTTGGGGTTGTAATCTCCATTAATCGATATTTAAAGGCTTTAGCGAAAAAAACCTAACAGGTTTTTGAACCTATTAGGTTTTTACTGGGTTTCTAAGCCCTTTTTTATCCCTTCGGATTCAAGATCAAATCAATTCGCTCCAAAGCATCCTGTAAATGGATTTTGCTCATCGCATCATTGGTCCTTCCCAAACTGGATTTGATGGAACTTTCCAAACTTTTCAACTCGGCTCTTGCAATCGCCCTGATATCTGACTGGTTGACATCAACATTAGTTCGTGAGGAGAAGCGTCTGAACTGCGCTGGAATTGGCTCTTGGTCTTTGGTCATCAAATACTCCATGCGTTCGATGTAAGCACGTTGCAAGTTTCTTCGGTAAGGATCAATGGCTTTGGCACTTCCCAATTCACTAAAAATACCCTTGCGCAGATCCTGCATCATGTTCAACAGACTGTAAGCTTCCTTGCCGTTGATGGTTTCATTTTCACTCATACGCGCCATGCTTCCAAAATCTAGAAGGTTATTTAGTGTTCTGGTCTGCATGTTGCGGATGCGTTCGATGTTTCCTGAATTTTCAATCTTATTGAAGATGTTATTGTCAATCATCCATTCGGGCGTATCAAACAACTGTTTTTGCAGAAAATCCATGGCCGCTTTTTGTTTTTCTTTAGGTACATGGGTGTAAACGGCGCCATCCTGGTCATAGGTTTTATAGTATTCATAGACACCTCCAATATTGGCAGCTACATGTCCCATATATCTGTTGAATTGCCCTAACAATTGCCCATATATTGTTTCAAGATCTGCATAATCCTTACCGTCTTCGGACGTCCATTTGATTAGGTTTGGCATCATACGTTTCATGTTAGCAATGCCATACATGCTTGCTTTTACAGCATCATCGCCTAAATCTTCGGTCTGACTGCTGGGGTCAATGACACCACTTTGCTGTTTTCCAAAACGATATATTGGGTCATCGGCGTGTTTTAAGATCCAGCTATCCAAGGTTTTCTTTTCGTCATCAGGTGTTTTGGCAATTGGAAGTGGTCTATATCCCCACTCAATCGCATATTTGTCATAGATTCCAATGTTTGGCATTAATGCAACACCTTTATCTTCGGGCTGTGCCACGTAATTGAAACGTGCATAATCCATGATGGATGGTGCCGTACTATACTTTTGGGTAAAAGAGGCACTACGTAAACTATCCACGGGATACGCCACGCTGCTTCCCATATTGTGTGGCAAGCCAAGGGTATGGCCAACTTCATGCGACGAGACAAAACGGATCAAACGCCCCATAATCTCATCTTTGAATTTCAATTTTTGAGCCTCTGGATTGATGGCTGAGGTCTGCACAAAAAACCAATTTCGCAATAAGGACATGACATTGTGGTACCAGTTGATATCACTTTCCAATATCTCTCCACTTCTTGGGTCGCTCACATGGGGACCATTGGCATTTTGGATTGGTGAGGCTAAGTATCGCACTACAGAATATCGTACATCCTCCGGACTCCAATCTGGATCTTCAGTAACGGTTGGTGCATCCTTGGCAATAATGGCATTTTTAAAACCAGCGGCCTCAAAAGCCACTTGCCAATCTTCTATTCCTTCTTTGATGTATTGGCGCCATTTATCTGGAGTTGCCCTGTCTATATAATACACTATCTGTTTTTTGGGTTCCACCAATTCGCCACGGTTAAATTTATCCATGTCTTCAGGTCTCACTTCCAAACGCCATCTGTCCAAATATCTGATGGTTTTACTTTCCTGTACATCCAATCCGTAATCTGTCTGTCCGCTTGTGAACCAGCCGACCCGTTGATCGAACATTCGACGTTTCATGGGTACTTTTGGCAACAAGACCATAGAATTGCTCATCTCCAAAGAAATGTTTCCGGTTTCGGAATTTGAAGGAGGTTCGGCAGCATTATAGGTTTTTACATGTCTTGATTCGATATTGAGCGGATAACTTTTAATACTTTCTATATATGAAAGGTCATTATCCAGTTTGGATATTTTATAATCCTTACGATTTCTTTCAGGAAATCCCAAGGGTTTCACGTCTTTGGTAAATAAGTCAGTAACGTCAATGACCGTACTGGTGGAATCTTTACTGAATGCCTTAATAGGGAATGAAAATAAAACTGGTTCAAAGTTTGAGTTTACCACCGCTTCATGAATGGGCAAGGAATCTGCCGCCACCACATCGTAGGAAACGATTCGCAACAATACTTTCTTGTCTTTTTTTTGCCAACGAAGAACCGATTCGGCTTGTTTACCACCGCCAAATCCAATGCCGCTTGCGGTTTTAGCGATGCGTGTGACCATCAACATCTCGCGTTCAAAAAGTGAATCTGGAATTTCATAAAAATAACTGGCGTCTATTTTATGGACTTTAAATAGGCCATCATCGGTTTTGGCTTCTTTTGTAATGACTTTGTCATAGGGTTGGATATCTTCTTTTCCAGGTTTTTTGGCAGATTTGCCATCCGCACTTGCGTCGGTATTGGCTTGAGAGTTTCCTGCTTTCTTTGCTGTGGAACAGGACATAACCACAAATACTGACAACAAAAGACAAGCTTTTAAGGTAAAGTGTTTCAAAATAGTGTGTTTTTAAATTAAAAGTGTAAAATAAGTAATCTTTATTTGGGATGGGAAGTTGGATTTTGATTTAAGATATTTTTAACTAAATTTCAAGAACAATCAAAAAAAGACCGCCTTTTGGGCAGTCTTTGATGGATTGAAATTGAGTCTTTATAAGGAGTCCAAATACTCTTGGATCAAGGCCGCACCTTCTGTATGTATGATGGTAGTTCCTATATAAGGCATACTATATCCTGGGATATAATCACTGATTCGGTTGGAAATACT
>JBDSFP010000438.1:0-3924 GCA_039919415.1 Aquaticitalea sp.
TGTTTTGCAACTGACACCACGAAACGCAAATTGGCTTTGGTCAATTTTTCCAATGCAAGTTGGTCTCCAGCTTTGATGCGCTGTGCCAATTCCACTTCCTCATCAGCTGTAATAAGGTCAACTTTTCCAATTTCTTGAAGGTACTTGTCTAGCGAAGCTGTTTCCCTATTGGTAACCTGCTTCGTAATTTTGAGTTGTCTCATCTAATTAGTTGTCTGTTTTTTAGTGCGAATATGACATCGCATATAGTTATACGTTGAAAGTCGCCTAAAAGTTACAGAAATCTAAAAAATAATTAAATTTTGATTAATTTTTTGTCGTTAAGGTTGATGTCTTCCAACATCTCATTCGTGAATTTGTAGTGCCCACGTGTCGTAATGATCTTGAAACGATGGGAATTCATTGAACTCAACGCATTCAGAAAAAGCCATTTCGATTTCAGTAATCGCGGTTTTTCTGATTTTAAGCTCAACTCAAAATAATGTTTCCTTCCTTCCTTTTCTGCTACAATATCGGGAGTGATATTAATGTCACTTCCTTTTTTATGATACGATTTTGGCGTTTCATAACCTTCTGCGTCTGCTTTGATGTTCTCAAAACCAATGTTCTTCAAGTAAGTCAGTGAGTTACTTAAAATGTCCGAATATTTCTCTTTGTCTGTATAAACCATAACCTATAATTTAATGAAATTTATGAGAAAAACAAATTTTTGAACATGTTTAACGTTTTGTTGGCCTTGTTATTCAAAATCAAAAGCATTGTTATTTTTGATATGTTCTTGCAGCCTTTTCACTTTTTGTTGCATGCTATCAAAAAAAAGCGTTCGTTCTCTTTCGCCTGCATTAACCAATAGCATTGAATTGGTCATTAATTTTTCGAAGAAATCATATAATATTTCACATGTCGGTTGGTGCTCAATTTTGAAATAACTTAAAACGGTAAAAGGCTGGAAGAAAACCATGTGGTAAGGTGTTTTTACCATGATAGTATTACTCATAATATGCAAGGGGCTTTTGTATAAATAATATTCCGACCTGTTTTTGGAGCCAATAATACTTTGTTGAATAGCTTGTTGCTCAATATGATGTATCACATCTTCAATATCATCACAAATATGTAATGCAAGATTCTTTGAAATTAAGTTTGATTCATAATAGTATAAAACTTGTTGCAAACTGCCATTTACTGTATTATTATTCCAAAATTCTGTAATACTTATGTTATTATAAGTTTCACCTAATTTGAAGGCACTTTCAAGCAATGAATCTGGAATATTCTTGATAAAACTATCAAATGATGTCTTATTTTTTGTCATTTCGACGTCTACATCTTTAAGCCAAACAAATAATTTGAATCGAGATAGATAAGTGTCTTTAAGAGTATGGAAAACGGGTATATCTTTAGCGGAATATATTATAGAGGCACTTTTAAGTTTTGTCAAAGGTGTTAAATTTTGAATAGAATTGTTAAACCAAGACTCAAGCCCCACTTCATCAATTATTTTTGGAGACAATTCTGCAAGAATCGTGTTTTGATTTCCTACTTCAAAAAGATTATTTAGTGAAATTTTATAATGCTTTGCAAGTTTTACACCTTCCTCAAGTGTTAGACTCGTTTTTGAATTTATGCGTCTATATGCTGCATCATATCCAATATCTAAAACACTTGCGATTTCATCAACAAAAGAAGTGTTGTTATTGGAATGGACTTTTAAATAAGAAATGAACTGTTCTTGCATTTTTTGAGAAATTAAAAGCAGGAATTTGGCAGATTTTGTGAAAATTAAGAAAAATATTTCGATTTATTAGACATTTCTATTCGTCATTTGCGAAAAAAACAAGTTAGTTTTACTTCACAATCTTAAATATTATTGATGAAACAAGTTGCTTACTTCTAATAACTTAAATAACTAAACCATGAAAACCTTTTCAAAAAATAATCCAAACTATATTGCCGCTAATTTTCTTGGGTTAATGGATAATTATATTTATTTGGTTGTACTCAAAAGCGAGTATAAAAAAACTATTGATAAAAGTGTTTCTAAACCATCTCCGGAAAATTTAGATTTTGCACATAGCTAAATTTCTTTTTGATACCCATTGCCGTAAATCATCTTCTAATCCAATAATTGCAGCTTCACTTACTTTTCTATAAAACCATTATGAAATAAGTCGTAAGTTGAACACTATAATACTATCTCTATTTTTTTTCGCTATCTTCGTTTACGTCTCAAAATCTTTCCGTTAAGTTGTCTATTTTTTTGTTTTAAATAATGGTTTGACACATTATAGAATAATCTTTTAGATATTTTATATGAACTTTGTTCCGATTATTAATTTTTTACTGATTGCCGGAGTCATACAGGGTTTTGGTTTTAACCTTGTGACCTTGTTCATTAAGAAGAAATATGATAACACTATAGTCTTTCTAAATTTAACCATTCTTTTTATATCATTAAACAACCTACAGCGGTGGTTAATAGATAATGGGTTTTCTTCTGATTCGTTTTTACTAAAAAACTTACTCATTCCATGGTATGTTTTGGTCCTACCTATGTTCTATGCATTTACCGTCCATTTTATAAAAGTGCATGAAAAAGTCAACAGTTTTATACGAGTGACTTTAGCCGTATTTGTTTTGGAGATTGCCATTCGGCTCTGCATAATTTCTTATGTTAATTATGAAGTTCCGGAAAAGGATTTATCCTTAATTTATAATTATACTAGGATTGAAGACATTTTTAATCTTTGCTATAGCATTTTCTTTTTTATAAATGCCAGCTTGCTCATTTTTAGAAGACACCATTTACTGGAATATATTTTAGATTATGATGATTTAGATTGGATTAAATGGTTTATTCGGTTGGGTGGTTTTGTAATCGTTTTTTGGACTATTGCTGTCATGATAAAAAGTTTTACAGGCAATGAAACCGCTTATATCCCATTGCGGTTAAGCTCATCTATATTGTTGTATTGGATGGGTTATCAAGGATTTTATAGATACAATGTTGTAAGAGATCGTATCTTTTTGCGTAGTTCGATAGATACCAATCAAGTATTGATATCCTCCAATACCAAATTAAATCCAATTAGATATAATGAGGAATTTTTGAATGAAAAACATCAAAATGATTTTGATACCATTCGTAACCATATCATAAAAAATAAGCTTTATTTGGATCCATTATTAAGTATGGAATCATTGGCATCAGAATTCAATATGAGCAAAAGTTATTTTTCGAAGCTTATTAATTCTTTCAGTAATCATAATTTTTCGGATTTCATAAATTCGTTAAGGGTAGAACAGGCTAAAAAGTTTTTGTCAAAAAATGAATTTAGCGAATATACCATAGTAGCTATTGGACTGGAATGTGGATTTAATTCAAAATCCACATTTTATTCTGCCTTTAAAAAATTCACTTCAGAAACGCCAACCACTTACAGAGAGCAGTTTTAAGCTCATTTTAGTCCAAGATTATCGTTGGACATCCTAATTTCTCCTTTCAAGACCATTTCGGATATTGATCTCATAGCACTCCAATAATTTTACGGGTATCAAAATAATCCTAAAACCTTTAGTTATGATACCGTTGTTAATTGTTTACCTAATCAAGAGAATGAAAAGAAGGTCTTTTCTTTCCAGCCAAATTCTAAACTTTAATAAGCTGATGGCAAAACTTAAAATCGTGCTATTCTTTTTAATTGTTGGGAATGCTTATGGCAATAATGAAACACTTATGAAAGCACTCACTTATAATGTTGTTAAAAATAACATCGTAATCGGAACCATAGAAATTAATCAATACACTTCTGGAGATTCTATTATTTATAAGGTTGAAAGTAACATTAAAGCTAAATATTTATTAAATTTTAATATCTCTGGAAGCGAAAAATCCATCTACAAAGACGATGTTTTAGTGTACTC
>JBDSFP010000442.1:0-3221 GCA_039919415.1 Aquaticitalea sp.
TTGGTTGCCCAGATGTCTGCGATATCTTTTGAAAATGCAGGATCCAAGGAACCTATATTTTTGTGTTCGTTATACCTGAAAACAGATTGGATAGAGGGGTTTTTTAAGTTACAACCGATCAAAAGAATGCAGAAAGCGTAAAATAAATTGGTAGTATATTTCATTTATTGGCTAATTATTTTTAACTTCGTTGTTTAAACGAACATTAACCTAAAACAAAGTTATGAAAAAAAAATACGCTTTATTACTACTAATTAGTTTGAGTTTTACAATCTTTACTGAGGCTCAAGTGACATTGTCTCAAACCACAACTGATGCAATTACTCAGGGCGCAGTACGTTGTGGAACAAACACAGAGACTTATGATAATATTTACTACAGATCTTTTGATCTATTGGCTCTTGGATATACCCAATTTGAAGTAACTGAAGTAAGTTTTGCTATTCAAACTTTAGAAACTCCTTCTCCTGGTTTTGCTGTTGACGTTATTATTTACAGTAATTCAGGCGGAACTTTTCCAGCAGGAGTACTTACGCCAATTGCTAACGTTTCAGTACCACTTACAACTGCCGATTCCAATAGTATTAAAACGGTTCCGATTATGGCTATAGTGGTTGCACCTGCTCAATTGGTATTTGGAGTAAGTATCCCATATCAATCTGGTGATACGACTCTAATTGTTTTTGGTGCTAATAGTGATGGTCAATCTGCTCCGGGTTATATTTCTTCACAGCAATGTGATGTTACCTCACCTACTAATTTGGCAGATATTGGTTTTCCAAATACGCACCTCATAATGAGTGTAACAGGCTCAACTTTATCAACAGATGAATTTGAATTGTCAAAAGTATCAATTAGCCCTAACCCAACTTCAGATTATGTAAACATTAAAATGCATCCTTCAAACAGTATTAGTGCGGTTGAGATTTACTCTGTTCTTGGTCAATTGGTGCTTAAGACTGAAAATGAAACAAGAATAAATATCAGCAATCTCCAAACTGGTGTTTATATGATGAAGGTTATCACAACTAATGGTACATCTTCCGAAAAACTGATAAAAAAATAGTTTCAAATAGTATCAACTTACAAAAAGAGCGTTTTATAAATTAAAACGCTCTTTTTTATTACCTTTGCCTGCTCTTAAAAATGTCAGGTATGATCCCTAGAAAAAAAGTCGCATTTTATACTTTAGGCTGTAAACTGAATTTTTCAGAGACGTCCACCATTGCTCGTTCGTTTACCGAAGAAGGATTTGATAGGGTTGAGTTTCACGAAAAGGCAGATATGTATGTGATCAATACCTGTTCTGTGACTGAAAATGCGGACAAACGATTTAAAAGTATCGTTAAGCAAGCCCAAAATATAAATCCAGAAGCGTTTGTGGCAGCAGTAGGATGCTACGCTCAATTGAAACCACAGGAATTGGCGGACGTATATGGCGTAGATTTGGTGCTGGGAGCGACTGAGAAATTCAAGATTACCGACTATCTCAATGATCTGACCAAAAATGATTTGAGCGAAATCCATTCCTGTGAAATCGAAGAGGCAGATTTTTATGTGGGAAGTTATTCCATTGGCGACCGAACGCGTGCTTTTTTGAAAGTACAGGATGGTTGTGATTATAAATGTACTTATTGCACAATCCCTTTGGCACGTGGCATTTCACGTAGTGATACTATGGAAAGTGTCTTGAAAAATGCCAAGGAAATTTCACAGCAAAACATCAAGGAAATTGTTTTAACTGGGGTAAATATTGGTGATTATGGCAAAGGAGAATTTGGTAACAAACGCCACGAACATACTTTTTTGGATTTGGTCACCGCATTGGACAAAGTTGATGGTATTGAGCGATTGCGCATTTCTTCCATCGAGCCTAACTTATTGAAAAATGAAACCATTGAATTGGTCTCAAAATCAAGAGCATTCGTTCCACACTTCCATATTCCATTACAAAGCGGTAGTAATGAGATTTTAAAAAAAATGAAACGTCGCTATTTGCGAGAATTATATGTTGATAGAGTTACTTATATTAAAGAAGTTATGCCTCATGCTTGCATTGGTGTAGATGTGATTGTTGGATTTCCAGGTGAAACTGACGATCATTTTCTGGAAACCTATAATTTTCTGAATGGATTGGAGATTTCCTATTTGCATGTGTTCACTTATTCTGAGCGCGATAATACGGAAGCAGCGGTTATGGACAGTGTTGTTCCAAAAAATGTGAGAGCGAAGCGAAGTAAAATGCTACGAGGTCTTTCTGCTAAAAAGCGTCGCGCATTTTATGAAAGTCAATTGGGAAGTTTACGAACCGTATTATTTGAAAATGAAAATAAGGAAGGCTACATTCACGGTTTTACGGAAAACTATATAAAGGTCAAAGCACCCTGGAAGCCAGAATTGGTCAACACTTTGCATGATATAGAACTGACAACTATAGGTTCCGACGGTCTGGTAAGGTTTGAATTTATCGAAGTCTTTTCCAAATAACTTATTATCAGGTTAAAAATTAATTCCTAGGGATTTCAAATCCAAAGTGATTAATTCATTATAAATTGTAAATCTTAGGAAACTTAGGAAGTAAATTAGATTCGTATCCCCACAGGAAGCATCTTTTTATATTTTCGGTTCTTTCGAATGAATTTGGCAATTTCAGGACTCGTCGGCACGACACTGATATTTCGGTCAGATATGTTTTCGAAAACCAAGGTCAAAAAATCCGTTTCAAAATCCTCAGAATTGATACTTTCGGGAATGATCATTTTAGTTAAAAAAATCTTCCGGTCCTGTAATGAATATTCAATTTTGGCAAGTTCGTCATCAACTTTTAGCTCAAATTGGCGCAAAAAGTCATTGTCAATCAATTCAGCAGCATCAATCATGATATTTTTTGTTTAAATTCAACGGTTGGAAGGATAGAAACTACATTTTTATATAGCTTTGTAGGCAAATTTACAAAAAATATCGCACATATTATAGCCTAGAGCAAGTTAAATACTTATGAAATAATCCTTTACAAGAGTTGCTTTTTAGCTATCTACTATTTGGTTAACATATGAGAATTTAAAATTATTACATTTTATCCAATGAACCCAAAACCCATTCACGTTTATATGATGCCAGGAATGGCAGCCGAACCGACGATATTCAATCGGATCAAATTGCCTGAAGACCAATTTAGGACCCATTGGCTGGAATGGATGATTCCCAATGAAAACGAGACT
>JBDSFP010000477.1:0-5249 GCA_039919415.1 Aquaticitalea sp.
CAAGGTAAAAGGTCAGGATTTAAAACAGATTGAAGCATTTGGACTCGAATTGGAAACTATTTTGAAACAAGCCGAAGGTGTAAAGAAAGAAGCAGTTTTTGCAGACCGAATTGTTGGCAAACCATACTTGCTAATCGATATTGACAGGGAAAAACTGGTGCGATATGGCGTCACGATTGAAGAGGTCCAAAACGTTTTGAAAGTAGCGGTCGGCGGTATGTCTTTAACCCAAACTGTTGAAGGTAGGGAGCGTTATGGCGTTCGTATCCGCTATCCGAGGGAAATGCGGGCAGACCCTTCCGATTTGCAGAAAATTTATGTCCCTGTTGAAAAAGGAAGCCCTGTTCCATTGAGTGAATTGGCAACAATTCGCTATGAACAAGGTCCGCAAGTCATCAAAAGTGAAGACACCTTTTTAGTGGGTTACGTATTGTTTGATAAATTGGACGGTTTCGCAGAAGTGAACGTAGTAGAAAACGCCCAATCGCTCATTCAGCAAAAAATCGATGCTGGCGAATTAACAGTCCCAAAAGGCATCAGCTATAAATTTACGGGCACCTATGAAAACCAATTACGTGCCGAAAAAACCTTGTCCATCATCGTTCCTTTGGCATTATTGGTCATTTTCTTGATTCTGTATTTCCAATTCCGTTCGGTATCCACAACCTTGATGGTTTTTACTGGAATTGCAGTCGCTTTTGCAGGAGGTTTTGTGATGATTTGGTTTTATGGCCAAGACTGGTTCTTAAATTTCAACTTTTTTGGCGAAAACCTCCGGACATTATTTAACATGCGAACCATCAATTTAAGCGTGGCAGTTTGGGTTGGGTTTATTGCACTCTTCGGCATTGCCACTGACGATGGCGTTGTGATGGCAACCTACCTCACACAAACATTCGATAAAAATGACCCGTCCGATATTTTGGAAATCCGAGAATCAACACTTATAGCAGCTTCGAAGAGAATACGTCCATGTTTAATGACAACTGTTACGACCATTTTAGCATTGTTGCCAGTTTTGACTTCCACGGGAAAAGGAAGTGATATCATGATACCAATGTCCATTCCAATTTTCGGCGGTATGTTGATTGATACGACATCCTATTTTATTGTGCCAGTGCTTTATAGTTGGAGGAAGGAACGGATTGCGAAAAGAAGGTTGAAGCTGGAGGCTGGAGTTTAGAAGCTGGAAAATGAATATAAATTAAAACTTAATATTATGATAAAGACATTTAGGGATTTAGATATTTATAATGAATCGTATCAACTCGCAATGGAATTATTTTGGCTCTCCAGAAAATTTCCCAAAGAGGAGGTTTATTCATTGACTTCACAAATGGTAAGGTCTTCCCGTTCAGTAGCAGCTAATATTTCTGAAGGTTGGTCTAAAAGAAAGTATGAGCAAATATTTAAACAACAATTAATTACATCTATAGGTTCAAATGGAGAAACGGAGACTTGGTTGGATTTTGCAAAGGATTGCAATTATCTCGATGAAAAAACGCATTTGGATTTAATCAATAAGAATTCTGAGATCGGCAAAAAGATTAATCGCTTGCATCAGACTTGGAAAACATTTTAAAAAGGGAAGCTAGAGGCTAAAGGTTAGAAGAAGGAAACTGGAGTTTAGAAATTGGATAAAAAACTATTATTATGACAACACAAGGAATATTTCAAGGTTTACGTTTTAACTTAAAGAATGTAGGGTTTTATCTGATTACGTTTTTAAAGGGATATATACTTCTTCATGATTTTTCAAAATGCAAATTTACATACTCTATCTTCCAGCTTCCAGTTTCCAGCTTCAATCTTTCCAGCTTCCAACTTCCAGCTTCCAGCTTCATATTATTATTAATTTTATCCACAAATGCCGAAGCTCAAACACTACAAACATACATCGACGAAGCCATTACCAACAGTCCTGAAATCCAAAAGTTTCAGTTGCGTTATGATATTTCTTCTGAAAAAGTAAACGAAGCCAATTGGATTCCAAACACCGAAATAAGCGCAGGCTATTTTGTAAGCGAACCCGAGACACGAACAGGCGCGCAACGAGCAAGACTCTCATTACGTCAGATGTTGCCATGGTTTGGGTCCATCAATGCAAGGGAAAATTACGCAACTTCAATGGCCGACGCGGATTATGTGGAAGTCACGATTGCAAAGCGCAAACTCGCCCTTTCAGTAAGCCAGTTTTATTATACGTTATATGAAATCAGGGCAAAACAGCTTATACTTGACCAAAACATTCAGTTGCTACAAACCTATGAACGCCTTGCGCTCACTTCCGTAGAAGTTGGGAAGGCATCAGCAGTTGACGTTTTCCGATTGCAGATTCGGCAAAATGAACTGCAACAGGAAAAGGAAGTATTGCAACAGCAGAACAAAGGTATTCAGGCAGCAGTTAACAGTTTGTTGAATCGTGACTACACTAAAGATGTTATGGTCGTTGACAGTTTGGAACTGCCAATTGAAGATATGCAGCTTTCTTTCGAGGCACTTTCCGTTAATCCAGAATTGCTAAAGTTCGACAAGCTCTACGAATCGGTGGTGCAATCTGAACTACTCAATCTTCGGGAAGCCCAGCCAATGTTTGGTTTTGGGTTGGATTATATTCCCGTTTCCGAGCGTCCTGAAATGAATTTTTCTGACAATGGTAAGGATATATTGATGCCAATGGTTTCACTTTCAATTCCCATTTTCAACAATCGATATAAGTCAATCACAAAACAAAACGATTTGCGCCAACAGGAAATTCAATCTCAAAAGGACGAACGCTTAAATATGTTAAAAGCTGAATTGGCAAAAGCCATTTCTCAAAGAAATCAAGCTAGGATTAAATTCAACACCCAACAGAAAAATCTTGAAGAAGCGAAACAAGCCGAAGAAATCCTTATCAAGAATTACGAGACCGGAACAATAGATTTTAATGATGTCTTGGACATTCAGGAATTGCAATTGAAGTTTCAGATGAATCAAATAGAATCGGTCAAAGTATTTTATGTCCAATCGGCGCTTATCAACTATCTAATCAATTAAGTATGGAACAAAATTTCTACATAAAAAATATGGTCTGTGATAGATGTATCAAGGTGCTGACAGACGAATTAAAGGAAAAGAATATCGATTTGCTCGAAATTGAATTGGGAAAAATAAAGCTGAATATTCAAAAGCACAAAGATCAAGAAATTTTGATTTCCATTTTGGAGAAAAATGGTTTTTCATTGATTGACAGTCCCGAAAAACAGCTGGTTGAACAAGTAAAAATTGAACTCATTAAATTATTGAAGCAATTGCCTTTGGATATTGACAGGAAACTTTCCACCTATCTCGAAGAAAAACTGCATAAGGAATATTCAAAAACCAGCAAGTTGTTCTCAATAAAAGAAGGTATTACCATAGAAAAATATTTCATCAAACTGAAAATTGAAAAAGTAAAAGAGCTCATTCAAAACCTAGAATACAATTTCACCGAAATGGGTCAATTGCTCAATTACAGCAATATCAATCATTTGAGCAGACAATTTAAAAGTGAAACCGGAATGAGCTTAACACATTATAAAACACAACAGAAAAATGATAGAAATTCATTAGACCGAATTATATAACAATGAACCCATATTATGATACAAGATGTTGAATTTCAAAAGTAATTTTGATTAAAATTAAAAATCCAATGAAAAAAATAAGCTATGCTTTTATTCTCGTATTGATGTGTATCAGTACAGCATTTGCACAAAAAGAAGGAAATGTGGATAATTTACCAGTTCATGAATACACATTGATCATTAAAGTAGAAATGGTAAATAAAGCTGATAAAGAAGTTATGGGAATGACCGTAAACGGAACAATCCCAGGTCCAACTATCGAATTTACCGAAGGCGAATACGCCGTCATTTACGTAAAAAATGAAATGAGCGTTGAAACATCTGTTCATTGGCATGGGTTATTGCTTCCGAATTTTATGGATGGTGTTCCATATTTGTCCACACCACCTATAAAACCTGGGACGACTTTTAAATATGAATTTGCTTTAAAACAATCGGGCACGTATTGGTATCATTCGCATACAATGTTGCAAGAACAAAGTGGTGTTTTTGGTTCTATCGTAATCAATCCAAAAGAAAAAACAATGGATTACGATAAAGATTTGGTGCTGATGCTATCCGATTGGACCAACGAAAGACCAAAGAATGTTCTACGAAATCTAAAACGAGGCAATGAATGGTATAATATTAAAAAAGGCACTTCAACGCCATTAAATAGAGTCATTGCTCGAGGTGCATTTGGCGCACAACTCAATTTTTGGAAACAACGTATGGAAAGTGCGGATATAGCCGATGTTTATTATCCTGCATTTTTAATAAATGGGGAAGAGTCCATAGAATATACAGAATATAAACCTGGCGAAAAGGTGCGGTTGCGCATCATCAATGGTTCAGCATCTTCACAATTTTGGATGACCTTCGGTGGCGAAACCCCAATGTTGGTTGCCGCTGATGGAAACGATGTGGTTCCTATTGCTCATAAGAAAACCTTTATAGGTACTGCGGAAACCTATGATTTTATCGTGACCATGCCTCAAAATGGAAAAATTGAATTCCGGGCTATGGCACAGGATGGTTCAGGAACTGCCACAGCATTTATTGGCAATGGCGATATACTGCCTGCGGAGGTTGTTGCTAAACCAGATAAAATCAATATGATGCAGCAAATGGCAAAAATGGATATGAAAATGGGTGCGCACGCCTTAAAATTTCAACCAAATAAATATGAGCGTTTCGAAATGAAAGAAGAATACGGGATGCATATGGGCGGCATGCATGGTGACATGAAGGGTATGAACATGGACCATTCCAAAATGAACATGCAAGATAACAAAATGAAAATGGAGATGCCGAAGGATTCAATTATTAACGATAAGATGGATCATTCAAAAATGGAAATGAATGATGACAAAATGAAAATGAATATGTCGAAGGATTCAATGATGTACGATAAGATGGACCATTCGAAAATGGACCATTCCAAAATGAACATGAAGGATGACAAAATGAAAATTGAGATGCCGAAGGATTCAATGATGAACGATAAGATGGAGCATTCAAAAATGGACCATTCCAAAATGAACATGCAAGATGACATAATGAAAATGGAGATGCCGAAGGATTCAATGATGAACAATAAGATGGACCATTCAAAAATGGACCATTCCAAAATGAACATGAAGGATGACAAAATGAAAATGG
>JBDSFP010000479.1:0-4250 GCA_039919415.1 Aquaticitalea sp.
GAGTACAACCGGAGTAAAAGAACCGCATATCACCGATGCGGCATTACAGTATTATGTGATCACTAATTCAGGATTGAAACTGGCCGACATAAGTATTGTTCATTTGAACAATAAATACATACGGAAAGGTGAACTTGATGTTCAACAACTTTTTCATGCAGCGTCAATACTAAAGGAAGTAAAAGAGTTGCAACCCTATATTACAACCAAAGCAGTAGAACTGAAGAAATTGCTGAAACAAAAAACAGTTCCTGTAATTGAAACAGGAAAACATTGTGAAAAGCCATATCCCTGCGATTTCTATGGCTTTTGCAGTAAGAACTTACTGGAAGAAGATTTAGTTCCCGAAAAAAAATATATCAACAAACCAGTTATAAAGGAATTTTTAGAACAATTGAAATATCCGTTACAGTTTCTCGATTTTGAAACATGGATGACGGCTGTACCAGAACAAGACGGCCACTGGCCTTATCGGCAGGTATGTTTTCAGTATTCTGTACATAGTCAGAAAAAACAGAATGCTGAATTGGAACAGTTATCCTATCTGGCTGAAAGTACAGCAAGCACTTCTCTGGAGTTTTTGGAAAACCTGATACAGGCGGTAGGTAAAAATGGATCAATACTCGTTTATAACCAAACTTTTGAAATTACAAGACTTAAAGAATTAAAGAAAGATCATCCAAAACATGCAAAGGCAATAGATAGTATCATCGACCGTATTGTAGATCTGATGCCCCCTTTTCGGAAAAATTACCGTTTACCAGCAATGCAGGGAAAGTATTCAATCAAAAATGTGCTACCAGCTTTAGTTCCAGAGTTAAGTTATGAAGGAATGATTATTGGAAGTGGCGGAGTAGCAAGTGCAGCTTTTTATAATTTGAAAAATGTGGAAGATGAAACTGAAAAGGGTAAGACAAGAAATGCTTTATTAGAATATTGTGGATTAGATACGTTAGCTATGGTGAAAATTTTGGAGAAGTTGGAATTATCTCATTGAAGCATAAGCATTTTTAAAACAGATGGTTTTTGTAATCAGGCGGGGTATATGGAAAGGCTTGGCACGGGGACAATAGATATGAACCGTCTATCGGTAGCATCTAATTTGCATGAACCGGAGTTTATTACCAATGAAGAGTTTAAGGGAGTGCTTTGGCGACCTGCTACCGGCCAAGTAACCGACCAAGTAGATGACCAAGTAGATGACCGGGGAAGTTCCGGGGAAGTAGAACGGGTGGTACTGGTATTGGAAGGAGAAATGAAGCGTACTGAAATTCAGGGGGTTTTAGAGCTAAAGCATGAAGACCATTTTCGGGATAACTATCTTATTCCGGCTATGGAGGCGGGGTTGGTTGAAATGACGATTCCCGGCAAACCCAATAGCTCCCGCCAGCAGTATCGGCTTACTTCCAAAGGGCAGGCATTAAAGCAAAAACTGGAAGAAGAAAAATAATAGTTTGAACCATGATTCAATTAATTTGTGTGATAGCCCTGAAATTTTATCATAGTAATCATTTAATCATAAAAATCACAGTTCAGACAACCTTTTAAAAATTAAAGGTAATGGTGGAGTTGCCAGCGCTGCATTTTATAATTTGAAAAATGTGGAGGACGAAAAGGAAAGACAAGTTACTCGTAATGCATTATTGGAATATTGTGGGCTGGATACTATGGCGATGCTTAGAATTTTGGAAAAACTAACAAATTATTAAATAAGCATATGATTTTAGATAACGAAAACGAGAATCTCAAAGTCCATGAGTGGATTTCAAAATATACTCAAACAGGAAAGCTTTCTATCGTTACTGGCTATTTTACAGTTGGAGCTTTGGCATATTTATCAAAAGCTACCAAAGACAAGATTGATGAATACAAATTCATACTTGGAGACATTGTGAACTTTGACGTTGACAAGGACAGAGCACTTGACCTGTTAAATGAAGATATAAACATTGATGCTTCTTTGAAACTCAGCAAAGTTGCACAAGAGGCAGTTGCTTTTTTACAGCTTGAAAAGGTGATTGCAAAAACACTTGAACCTAACTTTTGCCACGCAAAAGCATACCTATACAAACACAATGACAAAGACCCGCAAAAAGACTATTACATCTCTGGCAGTTCAAACTTGACAGAAGCAGGTGTTGGTTTAAAAACCACGAACAATGTTGAATTAAATATTGGCAGTTTTGGTTCTGACCCGCAATACAACGAGTTAATAAAGTGGTTTGATGGCTTATGGAAAAGGCCTCAAGCCCATGATTATAAAACTGTTGAAGACGGTAATGGTGGTGTTAATCGAATTCCTTTTAAACAATACCTGATTGACGAAATCAAGAAAATTTTTATAGAATACACACCTAAGCAACTTTATTATAAAGTTTTGTTTGAACTTTTTGGAGAAGAGATGCTAATTGAGAAAGACAATCCTGAATTTAACCGACAAATTGGTAGACTTGAAAATACTGCAATTTGGAATGCTCCGTTATTTGAATTTCAGCAAAAAGGAGTTTTAAGTTTAATAAAAATGCTTCAAAAGTATAATGGAGCAATACTTGCAGATGCAGTTGGTTTGGGCAAAACTTGGACAGCGTTAGCGGTCATGAAATTTTATCAGTTACAAGGCCGTGAAGTGATTTTAATTTGTCCCAAAAAATTACAATTTAACTGGAGAATTTATCTGAAGAATCATAATTCTAAGTTTGAAAAAGATCAATTTGAATACTTTTTAAGATTTCATACAGACCTTACAGATGACTTAATGTATAAGTATTATGACAGAGCCGATAAGCTTTTCATTAATCAAAAACCTAAGCTATTTGTAATAGATGAAAGTCATAATTTAAGAAATGACAAGTCAAAAAGGTATCAATTTTTGATTGATAATATTCTTAAAAAAAATCAAGATGTCAAAGTTTTAATGCTTTCAGCAACACCAATCAATAATTCATTAAATGACATTCGCAATCAATTCAAACTCATAGTTGGTGGAAATCCACATGGATTTGAAGAGTCGTTGGACATTAAAAACATTGACTATACTTTTAGATCAGCCCAAAAAGCATTCAACGAATGGACACAAGAACCCGAACCAAAGATTGGTGAGTTTATCAAAAAGTTACCCCCTAACTTTTTTAAACTTACGGATTCATTAACAGTTGCCCGAACCCGCAAAATGATTGAAGGACATCAGGACGGTTTGGAATTTCCAAAGAAAACAAAGCCAGAAAATATTTTTGTTACGCCAAAGCAAATTGGAAACTTCGAGAGCTTTGAAGAACTATTCGAACATTTTCCGCCAATGCTATCAGGCTATCAACCTTCTTTTTATATTGATGAATTTGAAGATACCGATATATTACATGATGAAAAGCAACGTGACCATTTCCTGGTGAAAATGATGTATATCTTGTTGGTCAAACGATTAGAATCATCTTGGTTCTCATTTCAATCAACAACAGAGAAAATTTTAGCTCATCATCAAAATGCACTGGACAGAATAAAACAATATCAGCAAACAAAAAAGGAAACAGGTTGGAATGATGCTCAACCATCATTATTTGATGAAGATGATATATTAGCTCAAATAGAAGATTTTACATTAGGCAAAAAGCGTAAAACCCGATTGATAGACATTGACCGTTCGGGCAACATTGAAAATTTCAAAAAAGATTTAAAAGCCGATATTGAAGCCTTGCAATTATTACAATCAAACCTTATTCAGTTTGAACGAAAGATTGCCAAAGAAATAAAGAAGCCAAGAAACCAGAGTAGCGAAGATGATAAACTTGAAACGCTGATTGACCGAATAGTCAAGAAAAGACAAGCTGGTGAAAATAATGGCAATGTGAAAGTTTTAATTTTTACAGTTTATAAAGACACGGCATTTTATTTATTTGAGCAATTAAACGCAAGAGGTTTTAATAATATAGCTGCTGTAAGTGGCGACACTTCTACTATTTGGAACGAAGAGGGAGAAACCAAAAAGTATGAACCTATTTTGGAACGCTTTGCTCCTTTCACAAAATTATTCAGAGAAAAAGAATGGGCATTTGAACCCACAAGCAAAGAACTTTCATTAAACAAACAGTTTGACGAATGGCAAAATTGGATTTCAGAAAATGACAAACGAACGTATGATAAACTTCAAAACCCAATTGATATTTTGATTGCAACTGATGCTTTGAGTGAAGGGCAAAATTTGCAGGATTGTGATTTGGTAATTAATTATGACATCCATTGGAATCCAGTTCGTG
>JBDSFP010000482.1:0-4873 GCA_039919415.1 Aquaticitalea sp.
CTGAAGTTAAGTTTTGATATGCGCAACATATTGAGGGAAAAAGCTTCCGTTTATAGAGGCTATACCTGTAGATTATACTCTACTTCTGACCATCCCAGTCAAATAACATGGTTTCGGTTTCTTGGGTTTAAGTATAAACCAGAAGGGGATCTTGGGACGACTCGTTATTTCGAGTATAAAGCACCAAGCTTATGAGGAAATATATTTCATGCAAAGTCGCAAGATTAACCATCTACAATCTTAATTGCAGTTCTTGGAAAGAGCCTCTTCGAACTGTTTCAAAAAAATATCTTCGGTAAGAATACGAACACATTCGGACACTAATTAACTGGATTCGGACATATTATGCATTCCGATCAACTTTATTTCTTACCTTAACATACAATTATCAAACTAACCATTCATCCTAAAAAACCAAAATCATGTGCGGACCAACACCACCAACACCAACGAAGATTAGCCTTACCATTGGGGCTACAACACAGATTCCATTTCCTCCCACCTTAGCAAATGACTCGGGCTTTACGTCCATTACCGAGGGCGCCGACCAAAATACAATAACTTTGGTGAGTCCTGGGAATATTATGATTTGGAAGATGTCTCAAGATGTCATTGAAATCAACACCATTACCGAAAATGAAGGGAATGATGTGTTCAGCACAAATCCTTCAAAACAATCTGACGGCACATGGCAGGCCGTGGTTGGGAACTTTCCTGCCGGCAACCAGTGGGATTATAATATAGTATATACCGTGAGAGGTGCTCCTAACAACCCTTATACCCAAGATCCAATAATTCAAATTAAACCACCACAAACTTCATAAACCATTATGATTCGTAATAAAATAGCCTATTATTTGCTAATAGGCTTTTTTTACCTTTTTAGTATTTCCTTCCAAGCCCAGGACCAAAAAATTGCGGATAGTCTGGTCCAGACATATCTTGCGGATCAGGTTAAAGGGGAAGCCAAGTTAGAATTACTTAAGGAATTATCGTTTAATGAAGCAAACGACTATCAGCAAAGATTGAAGTATGTCGAAGAATTAATAAACCTGTCTGAGGACCAGGGAAAGTATCCATATTTAGCGCAAGGTTATTATCAAAAGGGAAATACTGAGAGATTATTGGGTAATTTGGAAGAAGCCTTGGATGCTTTTTTTAAAAGTGCTGAAATTGCGAGAAGGGAAAATCTAATTCCGATGGAAGGAAGTGCCTATGGTTCCATTGCAGCCATTTATGCTATATCGGACAATCATAAAAATGCAATGCTTTATTATAACAGGGCAATTGCTATACTCCGAAAATCTAAGGATAAAGATAAAATTCCATTGGCTTCTACAATATTAAATGCTGGTGATGCGCTTCTTACTAACAAAAAATATGATTCAGCATTTATATATTTCAAAGAATCAGGTGAGCTTTTTGAACGCGAAAATTATCCAACCGGAATGGCCTATAACCTTGGTAATATAGGTATGGTTTATGCCAATACCGGGAAAAATAAATTGGCGGAAAAAAATATCAATGAGGCTATCCGAATACTGGAAGCAGCTGAGGATTATTACCCAATTAGCATTTATCTCATTTCCATGGCTGATATTTATTTGGAAAAAGGAGACTGGCAGACGGCAATTGATTATTCAAAAAGAAGTCTTACACTGGCAAAACAACATGGTCTAAAGGAACAAATCAGTGATGCCGATAAAAAGATAGCTGAACTTTATGAACATTCTGGTGATTCTGCATTGTCCTATCGATATTATAAGGAATATATCGTCTATAGAGATAGTTTAATCAACTTAAAAAATGTGCAACGTTTGGGTGATGTACGCACAGACTTCGAAGTATCTCAAAAACAGATAGAGGTAGATTTGTTGGATCAAAGACGCAAAAACCAACGCAATATTGCCATTGCAACCGCTATCGCTTTGGTATTGATAGGTATCATGGCCATTGGATTATATAGGCGCAACAACTTTATAAGAAAAACAAAAAAAATTATTGAAGTAGAACGGGATCGCTCTGATACTTTACTTCTAAACATTCTTCCAGAGGAAACTGCAGCCGAATTAAAACGGAATGGTGCGGTAAAAGCCAAAAAATACGAGTCCGCTACGGTGTTGTTTACAGATTTTAAAGGATTTACCACCTATTCGGAAAAATTATCCCCAGAAGCTTTGGTAGAAACAGTGGGTTTTTACTTTTCAAAGTTCGATGAGATTGTTGAAAAACACGGTTTGGAAAAAATCAAGACCACTGGCGATGCGTATATGTGTGCCGGTGGATTGCACAGCAATACAGACGATCATGCCAAAAGAATGCTATTGGCAGCAATTGAAATCGCCGCATTTGTAGAGGAAACCAAAACGGATGTATCCGTAAGTGAACTTACGTTTGATATTCGAATAGGCATCAATACAGGGCCTGTGGTTGCGGGCGTTGTTGGCACCAAGAAATTTGCCTATGATATTTGGGGAGATACAGTAAATGTAGCTTCACGAATGGAAACCATGTCAGAAGCCGGCAAAATAAATATTGGAGAAACCACCTATGAACTTGTAAAAGACACTTTTGAATGTGAGTATAGAGGCGAAATTGCTGTTAAAAATCGAGGGGCCATGAAAATGTATTTTGTGAATAACATTAAACAGGAATCTTTTGTCTCCAATGGCGTCCCATAAACTAATTGATTTAGCTATCAAATGTATTATTCCCCTCGTTCGTGCTCGATTGCATCGAGTGAGATTTCACAACGAAACCAAAAACAAACCCACCACCACTCAAACAACCTAATGCTTCAACATCCTACGTCAAGCATTCCCAAAGTCAATAAGTAGCTATCAAGTCAATTTATAATGCACGATTTGATGATAAATGAGTCTCCAAATCCTATTTTTACAAAATGGTTATAATAATAGGTGCGGGCCTATCGGGTCTTTTGACAGGGTATCGTTTAAAAAAGGAAGGTGTTCCATTTAAAATTCTTGAGGCGAGACATAGAATTGGTGGACGGATCCATACGGTATTTGGCCCAGACCAAACACCCTTAGAAATGGGCGCAACATGGTTTGGTGGTCAACACAGAAATCTCATAGCACTCTTGGAAGAATTGGGGCTTGATTGCTTTGAGCAATTTATGGAGGGCACCGTATTCTTTCAACCGTTATCCACGTCGCCAGCACAATCCATACAAATAGCCAGTCAAGCGCCAAGTTATAGAATTTCTGGCGGCAGCTCCCATCTCATCAATACCTTGTATCAAAAGTTAGATAAAAGTGATGTCTTGTTAAATCAATCGGTCACAGAAATTAAATTCCAAATGGACGGGGTTCAAGTTCTTGCGAAAGATCTATTCGAAGGCGATAGGGTGGTGTTGGCAATTCCCCCTAAATTATGGGCGAAAAAAATTATGTTTGAACCTCATTTGCCAACTAATCTGATGACAACAGGCGCACAGACCCAGACGTGGATGGAAGACTCCATTAAAATTGCTTTGACCTATGATCAGCCTTTTTGGGAACAGGACAATGTATCGGGGACATTATTCAGCAATGTGGGACCTATCACCGAACTCTATGATCATTGTAATCACGAAAGAACCAAATACGCACTCTGTGGTTTCATAAATCCTTCCTTCAAGCAACTTAATTATAAAGACCGTCGGGCGAAGGTAATCGAACAATTGAAAATAATTTTTGGCGTGAAAGCTGGAGCGTTTATCAACTATGAGGAATGCATTTGGAGTCACGAAAAACATACCTTTGAGGCATCTGAACTATTACTGTATCCACATCAAAATAACGGAAGCCCAATTTTTAGCAACTCCTTCTTTGATAATAGACTATTAATTTCCAGCTCTGAATCAGCTTCAGAATTTGCTGGATATATGGATGGAGCCGTATATTCAGCCAATGTAACAGCTGAAAAAATAATCAATCAACACGGTCACAAATAATACTCACGATAACGCCTCTTTGTAGCAAGGCTAAAAAATCATTACTTTTATAAGAATCAATCAAACACTTTCAAGTATGCGAACTATCAGCTTCTATCTGTTCTTTTTTATGATTACTCTTTCCTTTTCCCAAATCGATACATCTTTATACCAAGATCTCGAATATAGGATGATTGGGCCATTTCGCGGTGGACGTACTGTTGGTGCTGTCGGTATTCCTTCACAACCAAATGTATTCTTTATCGGTGTTAATAATGGTGGGGTATGGAAAACAGATGATTATGGTCGTATTTGGAACCCGATTTTTGAGGATGTGCCAACTGGCTCTGTTGGTGATTTAGCGGTCTCTCCTACAAATCCGAATATTATTTATGTAGGCACAGGCGAAGGGTTGCACAGACCTGATCTTAGTGTTGGTGATGGTTTGTTTAAATCTGTTGATGGCGGGAAACATTGGGAACAGATGGGATTAAATGATATTCAACAGATCAGCCGCGTCATTGTACATCCCACAAATCCAGATATCGTATTTGTAGCGGGATTAGGGCATCCTTATGGCTCGAATGAAATGCGAGGCATTTTTAAATCCAATGATGGTGGTAAAACTTGGAATAAAACCTTATACATCAATGAAAATACCGGTGCTACCCAAGTCGAATTCGACCCTAATAATCCAAATATTCTGTTTGCAAGTATGTGGCAACATCAAGAAGGACCTTGGGAAAATGCAAGTTTCTCGGGACCAGAAAGTGGTTTATTCAAATCAACAGACGCCGGGGAAACTTGGAAAAAAATTGAAAATGGCTTGCCAACCTTCGACCAAGGATTAGGTAGAATTGGTGTGGCACTTTCAAGGAGCAACTCAAATATTATGTATGCTACAGTAGATGCTAAAGAAAATGGTGGGATTTACAAAAG
>JBDSFP010000237.1:0-4005 GCA_039919415.1 Aquaticitalea sp.
TATGGGTGATAGTGCGTTGGACATCAACATCCATGACACGTATTTCATTATTGCCCACTTCCACTTAGTTATGGGTATCTCGGCACTTTACGGAATGTTCGCAGGAATTTATCATTGGTATCCAAAAATGTTTGGGCGTATGATGAACAAAAATCTCGGGTATATTCACTTTTGGGTCACGGCTATTTGTGCCTATGGTGTCTTCTTCCCGATGCACTTTATAGGGATGGCTGGTCTTCCAAGACGTTATTATACTAACACCAACTTTCCTTTGTTTGATGATTTGGCGAACGTAAATGTGGTGATTACGGTATTTGCCTTGATTGGAGGCGTTTTTCAATTGGTATATTTATATAATTTCTTTGGAAGTATTTTCTTTGGAAAAAGGGCAACACAGAATCCATGGCGTTCAAATACCTTGGAATGGACAGCACCAGTAGAACATATCCATGGCAACTGGCCAGCAGAAATTCCTCATGTATATCGCTGGTCTTACGATTACAGTAAACCGGGACATCCTGACGATTTCGTACCGCAGAATGTACCTTTGTTGGAAGGTGAAGAAGAGCTTCAGCATTGAAAAATTCCTGCGAAGGCAGTCCCGACGCTTCGGGGTCATGATCTTGACTAAAATTTCAATCTTATACAGAGAGCCTTTCCATTTGCGAAAGGCTTTTTGCGTATATTTGTTTTTGAAAAATGTGTATTATCATTTTGAAGACATTAACTGTTAAACCGAGATTCCTGCCTTCACAAGAATAAAAATGAACGACAACCTCAACCCATCCAACGAACACTTTTCTTCCGAAGAAATAGATGTCGAAAGAAAATTAAGACCCTTATCCTTTGATGATTTTACAGGTCAGGATCAGGTGTTGGAGAATTTGAAAATCTTTGTTCAAGCAGCCAATCAACGTAACGAAGCTTTGGACCATACCTTGTTCCATGGACCTCCAGGTTTGGGAAAAACAACCTTGGCCCATATTTTGGCAAGCGAACTTAATGTTGGAATCAAAGTCACTTCAGGACCAGTTTTGGATAAACCTGGCGATCTTGCAGGCCTATTGACCAATCTTGAAGAACGTGATGTATTGTTCATTGACGAAATCCATCGATTGAGTCCTATTGTGGAGGAGTATCTCTATTCCGCCATGGAGGATTACAAAATCGATATCATGATTGAATCGGGGCCAAATGCAAGAACCGTTCAAATCAATTTGAATCCCTTCACTTTGATTGGGGCGACCACACGTTCTGGATTGTTGACCTCTCCAATGCGCGCCCGATTTGGAATCCAAAGCCGATTGCAATATTACAATACCGAATTGTTAACTACCATCACTCAAAGAAGCGCATCCATATTAAATGTTCCTATTTCCATGGAAGCAGCTGTAGAAATTGCAGGAAGAAGTCGCGGCACACCTCGTATCGCTAACGCCTTGCTGCGTCGTGTTCGTGATTTTGCACAAATCAAAGGAAATGGAAATATTGATATCGCCATTGCAAAGTTCGCATTGAAAGCCTTGAATGTCGATGCACACGGTTTGGATGAAATGGACAATAAAATCCTGAATACCATTATCGATAAATTTAAGGGGGGTCCTGTGGGCATTTCCACATTGGCCACAGCGGTCAGCGAAAGTGCCGAAACCATTGAAGAAGTGTATGAACCTTTTCTTATCCAGCAAGGGTTCATCATGCGCACACCTCGTGGTCGCGAAGTCACGGAATTGGCTTACAAACATTTGGGAAAAATAAAAGGCAATATTCAAGGCGGATTATTTTAGCCCATCCTTCCCGATAGTTATAGGGATTCCCAAAGGGAAGAAACCAAAATATCAGGAACATTTATTAGGCAAATCTTATCCGTGAAAATTAATAATCACGAAGCTTTTCGGTGTATTAAAATAATCAGTGTAAATCTGCAAAATTAGCGTCATCTACGTTCCATGAATATACTGAAATTAATGTAAATACAATAGCATATCTAACAATGCAAAATCAAAAAATCCCCGAAGTTTCCATTTTCCGATTTATAAGGCATTCACTCAAAATTCTCAAGAACCCTTTGCCGTTCCATCATATGAATTTTCAAGGGAAAGGCGACACTTTCAAGTTGAACATTGGATTAAATAATCAGGTCATTTTTTCGAGAGATGCAGCCTTTGCCGAATATGTACTTCAAAAAAATCAAAAGAATTACGTTAAATCAAAAATCCAAACTGTAGATTTAGTAAAATATGTTGGTAAAGGTCTTTTGACTTCAGAAGGGGAATTATGGAAAAAACAACGCCAACTGATTCAACCAGCATTTCATAAAAAACAATTGGCAAATCTTCTTGACACAGTTCGAGCAGCTATTCAATCAGAATATAAACGTATTTCAACTGGAGAAGCAATTAATGTATTCCCAATTTTCAACGACTTGGCGTTTCAGACCGTTGTTAAATCCTTGTTCAGCACCATTTCAAATTCCGTAGACATCAAGCATCTGCAATTCATTACCGAGGATGGACAGAAGATGCTTGTTAAAGAATTACGTCAGCCATATTTGGCTTGGTGGTTTAAGGCAAGTGGAATATTAAAAAAACATATCGATCTAACAAAAGAAGCCCGACAGATTCTTCAAGATATTGTCGATGCGAGAAGAACCATTGGTAAACGGCATGACGATTTGCTCGACATGCTATTGGAAGCAAGATACGAAGACGGTAATTTTATGGATGATGAACAGTTGATAGATGAAATATTAATCATATTTACCGCAGGACACGAAACTACTTCAAATGCGCTCAGTTTTACATTCCAACTTTTGGCAAAACATCCAGAATGGCAAGAATGGATTTATGAGGAGCTTACATCGAATAAAGAAGATATTGATGATTTGATGACTTTCGTTATGAAATCAAAAGTCTGCAATCAAGTCCTCGAAGAAGCCATGCGTCTTTATCCACCAGCTTATTTTATCGACCGAGTCAATGTTGCCGAAGACACTTTTGGAGGAAAAATTTTAGAAAAAGGGTCGAATCTTCTGTTTTCAATTTATGAAATCCACAGACATCCAGATTTATGGGAACGTCCTGAAGAGTTTCTTCCAGAACGATTTAATCAAGGAAGCAGGAAGTTTTCCTCTCATTATTTCCCTTTTGGTGCTGGTCCAAGGAAATGTATTGGCAATAATTTTGCCATGTTCGAAATGATTATTGCCGTGACTGAATTAGTCCGTAACTACAAAGTCTACCCTGAATTTGATGAGATTGGAATTACGCCATTGATTACCTTAAAGCCAAAAAATGCTATTTTGAGGTTTGAAAAGAGGTCGGATAAATTGTAAAATTATAAATTCTGAAATGTTAACACTTCCAAAAGTATCATGAAAAACGCTTAATTTTAAAATCTTTAAATTTTTCTGACTAAAAACTATTCAAAAACTTCGATTATAATGTTTAAAAAATCCGTTTTAATTTTGAGTTGTGTCATTTTCACAACTCTTACTTTCGCCCAAGAACTGTATGTACCAAGAGACGTCAAACGAGCCTATAAAAATAAAACGAGAGATAAAAACGGAATGCCCGGTCTCAATTATTGGCAGAATAAAGCATCTTATAATATCAAAATTAACGCAGCACCACCAAACAAATCCATAAATGGTAGTGAAGAAATTACCTATACCAATAACAGTCCAGATACCTTACTAGTCTTGAATTTTAAATTGTACGCTAATGAACATAAACCAGGAGCAGCGAGATTGGGAACCGCTGGCAATGAGTATTTAACTTCTGGCGTTCATATAGATAAGTACATAGAAAACGGTACTGAAAAAAAATGGGAAGATTCCAATGATGGCACGAATAAGCAAATCCGATTGGAGAAACCTTTGATGCCCAAAGAAAATCTAAAGCTTTCCATTGATTGGCATTATGATATGTCTGAACAAAGCGGAAGGGAAGGTGCAATTGATTCTACCACATTTTTTCTTGCCTATTTTTATCCACGCATTGCTGT
>JBDSFP010000496.1:0-2530 GCA_039919415.1 Aquaticitalea sp.
TAGATATAACAACGCTAAACCAGCCATTGCATTTATCAAAAACTTTGGGCTTAAAGAAGGAGCAATTGCATCCTCTGTTGGTCACGATTCACATAATATCATCGCTGTAGGTGTTTCCGATGAAGCCCTTTGCAAAGCGGTGAACCTCCTGATTGAAAACAAAGGTGGCATTTGCGCTGTCTCCGATTTTGAAGAAAAAATGGTTCCCCTTCCTGTCGCTGGCATAATGAGCGACCAAGATGGAAAGACCATTGGAACTCAATATGCAGAATTGAACAAAATGGCAAAACAATTGGGCAGTAAACTTCACGCACCTTATATGACGCTTTCCTTTATGGCACTTTTGGTCATTCCTTCTTTAAAGTTAAGTGATAAGGGATTGTTCAATGGCAGCGCTTTCAAATTCACGCCCTTGGAAGTGAAATAGAACGTTGATAACACTGATTTTTTATGATTTTTCGCTGATTTTTTTTACAATAAGTTTAAGAATTAAAAATTGAAATTTATTCTTTAAACTTTTAGCTAAAATCAAATCATTTTTTATCATAAAAAATCTGCATCATCTGTGTTTCATTCTCATTTTATTAGTGATTCAAAAAAACTTTATTTTAATATTAATTTCTTATATTTGAATAGGATGTAAATGGAAATTGTCAATTCTACGACGAAATTTCTATCACATTCTTATTTTTTGTTCAAAAATCAGATAATTAATCCCTTAAGATGATGATGCACGTAAGCGAGACACTTTCCGAAGTAAAAAATTATATTGACGGAAAATTCCAAAGAAACGGTCAAAAGTCGATGGACGTATTGAGTCCGTTGGACGGAAGCAAGATTTCTTCATTACCAATGTCTACAGCCAAAGAAGTTGATGCTGCTGTTAAATCCGCAAAAAAAGCATTTCCAGCGTGGTCAGATATGACCTTTAAAGAACGTGTTCAAATCTTTTTCAGGTATCGTGGATTATTAGAGAAGAACATGGATGAACTCACAAAACTTGTTCAACTCGAAAATGGAAAAACCTATGGTGAAGCTAAGGCCGAAGTCGAAAAAAGCATGGAGCTCTGTGAATTCGCAGTCTCCATTCCACAAATTATTGTCAATGAAGTTCAAGAAGTGAGCCAGGGCGTGGAATGTCGCATCGAACGAAAACCTTTGGGCGTTGTGGCGTCCATTGCACCTTTCAATTTCCCAAACATGGTACCACATTGGACGATTCCTAATGCATTGGTACTCGGAAACACCATGGTCATGAAACCATCGGAATTGGTGCCTATGAGTACCGTTCGAATGGCTGAACTACTAAAGGAGGCTGGCCTCCCGGATGGTGTGTTCAACATTGTCAATGGTGGAAAAGAAGTGGTGGAAGCAATTTGTGACCATCCTGATATCAAAGCAGTTTCGTTTGTTGGCTCGACCAAAGTAGCAAAACTAGTTTACATTCGAGCAACCTCCAATTTAAAGCGCTGTGTTGCGCTCGGAGGTGCAAAAAATCATTTGATTGTGTTGCCAGACGCGAATCCGGAAATGACAGCATCAAACGTGGTGGCTTCCATGGCTGGTTGTGCTGGTCAACGTTGTATGGCTGCTTCTGTTATGGTGGGTGTAGATAAAGTGCAACATATCATAGACAGGATGGTCGAGGAAGCCAAATCGATTGTTCCTGGAGATAATCTCGGTTCAGTCATTACTAAAGAAGCCAAAGAACGCATCGAAGGTTATATCGCTGAAGCGGAAAAAAACGGAGCAAAAATATTATTGGATGGACGGAATATAACGGTTAAGGGAAAAGAAGGCGGATATTATGTTGGTCCAACAATCATTGACTATGTTACGACTGATATGTCTGTCGCTCGTGAAGAAATTTTTGGACCAGTTATTTCTATTATTCGAGCGAAAGATTTGGATGAAGCCATCGAAATCGAAAACGGCTCCAATTATGGCAATGCGGCTGCAGTCTTTACTCAAAGTGGCGGGTTGGCAAAACAAGTCATGGACAGGGCAAGTGCTGGAATGATTGGCGTCAACATTGGAGTTCCTGTACCACGGGAACCTTTTTCCTTTGGAGGTTGGAATGAATCCAAGTTTGGAGTAGGGGATATTACTGGTCGAAGTTCCATTGAATTTTGGACTCAAAACAAAAAAACAACCATCAAGTGGAATCCTGAAGCCCAAACTAATTGGATGAGCTAAAAAAAGGATAGACCGCAGATGACACAGATGGTTATGATTTTCGCTGATTTTATTTACAGTTCAAATCAAATCATATTTTATCATAAAAAATCAGCGTCATCAGCGTTCCATTTTAAAGCAAAGTAATTCAGAATTATGACATTTAAAGAATTTAATCATCTATCAAAAGAAGAAGCGAATAAAGCTTTGGGGAAATGTTGCGTTTCGAAAACTTGGATTTCCAAAATAGTTGAGAACCTACCTTTTGCATCCGAAAATGAATTGATTCTGAAAGCAGCAAAAATCTGGTTTGAAGATTGTTCCATTGAAGATTACAAGGAAGCCTTTACAGGAC